>CANKWG010000020.1 GCA_947487325.1 Oxalobacteraceae bacterium
CGTGGGCGGTACCATTTTGTCGACTGCACTGGCGGTGTTGGCGGCGCGCGGCAAAAAGCCCGCGTCCAGTGTGACGCTCCTGACCACGATGCTGGATTTCTCCGATGTCGGCGGTATTGATATTTACGTAGATGAGGCGCAGGTAATGCAACGCGAGCAGGCCATCGGTAAAAGTGGCCTGATGCCCGGACGCGATTTTGCGGCAGCGTTTTCGAGTCTGAGACCGAATGATCTGGTTTGGAATTATGTCGAGTCCAACTATTTGAAGGGCGAGGAGCCGCCGCCATTTGATCTGCTGTATTGGAATGCGGACAGCACCAATTTGCCGGGCCCGATGTTCTGCTACTACCTGCGGAATATGTATCTCGAAAATAAGCTGTTGATACCGGGGCGGCTCTCGGTCAATGGTGAGCCTGTCGATCTGGGTCGGGTGCAGGCGCCGGCCTTCATTTATGCCTCTCGCGAAGATCACATCGTGCCCTGGGCTGGTGCCTATGTGACAACGGGCCTGATCAATACCAGTAAGCGCAGCAATAATCGCTTTGTGCTGGGCGCCTCAGGCCACATTGCGGGCGTGATCAACCCGCCGGCCAAGAAAAAACGCAGTTACTGGACCCATGACGAGCTGCCGGCAGCGGCCGATCAGTGGCTGGCCGAGGCGACCGAGCATCCGGGCAGCTGGTGGACCGAGTGGACCGAATTTCTAGCCAGTCATGCGGGTGAGCAAGTTGCGGCCCCCAAAAAGTACGGGAATGCTCGCTACAAGCCGATTGAGCCGGCGCCCGGTCGCTATGTAAAGGTCCGGGCAGGCTGACTAACCCAGCATCTGGCGGAGAGTGTCTACTTCCGGTGTTCTCATAATGAAAATGCCCAATATCACGGCAGCAGTTTGCGCCGCAATATCCCCCGGTAGAGATGCCCTCAAGTTGCCCAAGTTTATGTTTTTAGGCACTATAATGCGGCCAAAGGGGCGTTCGACCCCTTCCATTGTTCATAAAATGTTGCGTGCGCATTGCGACGCAAAATAACCGGGACCCCCGTCATGACCACCGCAAAGAAGGCCGGCGAGCGCCTTATCAAAAAGTATCCGAACCGTCGACTCTACGACACACAGACCAGTTCCTACATTACGCTCGCGGATGTAAAACAGCTCGTACTTGGCAATGAGGATTTCATTGTTATCGATGCGAAAACAGAAGAAGACCTGACGCGCAGCATTCTGTTGCAAATCATTCTGGAAGAAGAATCCAATGGCGAGCCTATGTTCTCCAGCTCCGCCTTGTCACAGATCATTCGATATTACGGCCACACCATGCAGGGCATGATGGGCTCTTATCTGGAAAAGAATATCCAGGTCTTTATCGATATCCAAAACAAGCTCGCGGAAAACTCGAAGGGTTTAATGGAAGAGAAGTCTTTCAGCCCCGAGATGTGGACCCAGTTTATGAGCGTACAGGGCCCGATGATGCAGGGAATGATGAGCAACTACATCGAACAGAGCAAGAGCCTGTTTATTCAGATGCAGGAGCAGATGCAGAGTCAGTCCAAGAACATGTTCGGCGCTTTCCCTTTCCCGGGAATGCCAGGCGTGAAGGTCGCTGAGGCCAGCAAGCTCTAATCGTGTTGTGGTGGCAGAGGGTAGAATCGCGACTTCGTCTCATCTTCCTTTGCCACCTTCGCCCCCTTCGCCCCATTCTTCATGTCCGATTCCCCGGCAACACCCAAAGTAGGTTTCATTTCACTCGGCTGCCCCAAGGCCTTGGTCGATTCCGAGCAAATCCTGACGCAGCTGCGTGCTGAGGGTTACGACACCGCAAAATCTTATGACGGTGCCGATCTGGTCATCGTCAATACCTGCGGCTTCATTGATGCTGCCGTCACCGAATCGCTGGATGCCATCGGCGAGGCGCTCAGTGAGAACGGCAAGGTTATCGTCACCGGCTGTCTCGGCGGTAAAAAAGATGCATCGGGTCAGGATGTCATTCGTGCGGTACATCCCAAAGTTCTCGCGGTTACCGGCCCGCATGCACTGGCCGAGGTCATGGACGCGGTGCATCAGCATCTGCCCAAGCCACATGAGCCATTCATTGACCTTGTACCGCCGCAGGGTATACGCCTGACGCCACGTCACTATGCGTATCTGAAAATTTCCGAAGGCTGCAATCACCGCTGCAGCTTTTGCATCATTCCTTCTATGCGTGGCGATCTGGTCTCGCGGCCCATCGCCGAGGTGATGCTCGAGGCCGAGAATCTATTCAAAGCCGGTGTGAAAGAGTTACTCGTCATTTCGCAGGACACCAGCGCCTATGGCGTAGATGTGAAATTCCGCACCGGCTTCTGGGAAGGTCGGCCGGTGCGTACGCACATGACCGATCTGGTCGCCTCGCTCGGTGCACTCGCAAAGCAATACGGCGCATGGGTCAGACTGCACTATGTGTATCCCTATCCGCATGTGGATGAAGTCATCCCCCTGATGAATGACGGGCATGTCCTGCCGTATCTGGATGTGCCATTGCAGCACTCGCATCCGGATGTCCTCAAGCGCATGAAGCGTCCCGCGAACGGTGAAAAAAATATCGAGCGTATCCGCGCCTGGCGCGCCGCTTGTCCTGACATCACGATACGTTCCACGTTCATTGCAGGTTTCCCCGGCGAGACTGAAGAAGAATTTACGCATCTGCTCGATTTTCTGAAAGAAGCGCAAATTGATCGCTTGGGTTGTTTTGCCTATTCGCCCGTTGAGGGTGCCACCGCCAATGCGCTCGCTTCTCCCATACCCGATGAAGTGCGCGAGGAGCGTCGCGCGCGCGTGATGCAGCTGCAGGAAAGCATTTCTCGTCAACGATTACAAGCCAAAGTAGGCAAGACGCTCAAGGTGTTGATTGACAAGGTCGACCGCAATGGCGCGACTGCTCGCTCGTCCGCTGACGCGCCCGAGATTGATGGCGTGGTGTATGTCAAGCTGCCCTATGATCCTTCGATAAGTCTGAAAGTTGGTGAGTTCATTGATGTGAAAATCACCACTGCGGATGCGCACGATCTCTGGGGTAGTGTGGATTGACGCGAGCCAGCGTGAGCAAGGAGAGATCGTGAGCGATAAAAAATCGTTTCAGACACTGCTGACCACGACGGATTATCGTCCGCCCGAAGGTTTCGATGCTTTCCCTACGCCTATCCATCATGCATCTACTGTGCTGTTTCGTGATGTCGCTGCGCTGCGCTCACGTAACTGGCAAGAAAAAAATGGTTATACCTACGGCCTGCATGGCACGCCGACCACCTTCACGTTGGAAGCGCGGTTAGCCGAGATCGAAGGCGGTACCGACTGCTTGCTTGCCCCTAGCGGACTAGCTGCAATTGCGATGATTGATCTGGCCTTGCTGCGTGCCGGGGATGATGTGCTGATTCCCGAGAACGTCTACAACCCGAATCGTGAGCTGGCACAGTGGCTGTCACGCGATTTCAATATTACCGTGCGCTACTACGATCCCTTGATTGGTGAGGGTATCGCTGAACTCATACAACCCAACACGCGACTGATATGGACCGAAGCACCGGGATCGGTCTCGATGGAAGTGCCCGACATTCCCGCGATCTGTCGTGCTGCGCATGCGCGCGGTGTTCCTGTCGCGTTGGACAATACGTGGTCGGCGGGTATTGGTTTTCGTGCGTTTGATCATGGTGTTGATATTGTTATGCAGGCACTCACCAAATATCACTCAGGTGGCTCGGATGTCCTGATGGGGGCGGTGATCACTCGCGACCAAAACTTGCATCGAAAAGTGGGTGCTGCGCATATGCGGCTTGGCATGGGCGTTTCTGGTGATGACGCTTACCTTGTTCTCCGAGGTTTGCCCAGCATGAAGCTGCGTTTTGACGCGCATGACGCTGCCGCACGTCAGATTGCGCAGTGGCTGAAAGCCCGGCCCGAGATTTCGCAGGTATTGCATCCGGCTTTGCCGGATTGCCCTGGTCACGCGATATGGCAGCGTGACTTTACCGGTGCTGGTGGATTGTTCTCCGTGCTGTTCGATCCGCGTTTCACCGAGGCACAGACGGATCACTTCATCGATAGTCTGAAGCTCTTCCGCATCGGTTACAGCTGGGGTGGGGCGAATAGCCTTGCAGTGCCTTATCGAATGGTAGCGATACGTCGTGAATGGAGCGGCGCAGGGCAGTTAGTGCGTTTCAATATTGGCCTGGAGGCTGTCGAGGATTTGGTTGCGGATCTGGAGCAGGCAATGCTCACACTGGCATAGATTTATTGGCATTCAGATCCAGCAATCCCCTTATCAGGCGATACGCTTTCCATATCCAGGCACCGAGCCAAATCAGGAAAGCCGCTGGTATGCCGATCACGGTGATGAACGCGGCGAACCCGATCGCCATCCACACGATGTACCACCAGAACGAACGGATTTGCCAGCTGTGATGCGAGCGCAAGAAACTGCCCTCGGCATCTGCGCGTTTCAGATAGTTGATGATCAGTGGTATAAAAGAGAGCACACCCAGTGAAAAAATCATCGACAGGCCGTGCATCAGATAGAGCCACCACAGTAGCCGCTTGTGAGATTCGGTATCGCTGTCGAGGTAAATTTTTTCATCCATCATGGCTTGTCTTGTCGGATCCGAAAAAATGGTGGTGCTGCTAAGGACTCAGCGGAACAGATTCAGAACGCCATCCAACCCAGCGTAGTTCAGCGTGACATGTGCTTTCGCCTGAACCACGGGTTTGGCGCGGAAAGCCACCGATAACCCGGCAACCGACATCATGGCCAGGTCGTTTGCGCCATCACCAATCACGATCGCAGCTGAAGAAGACGTACCCAGCGCTGTGCATTCATCGACCACGGTTTGCAGTTTTGCCTCAGCATCGATGATGTGACCAATCACATGGCCGGTCAATTTGCCGTCGACGACTTCGAGCAGGTTGGCGCGCGTGGTATCAAGCGCCAGTAGGGTCTTCAAGCGATCAGTGAAATAAGTGAAGCCACCCGAAACCAGCACCGAGCGCAGACCAGCGGCCTTGATTCCCTGCAGCAGACTGTCGGCGCCGGGGGAAAGGCGCAAGCGTTCTTCGAAAACCTGATGCAGCGCAGACGCATCCAGACCTTTGAGCAAGGCCACCCGGCGTATCAGGCTCTCGCGGAAATCCAGTTCGCCACGCATGGCCGCTTCAGTGATCGCGGCCACTTCGGTTTTGAGTCCCTGCATGTCGGCGATTTCATCGATGCACTCGATCGTGATCAGTGTGGAATCCATGTCCATCACCAGTACGCGGAAGTCAGACAGTTGTCGGCTGGCGTCCATGAAGGTGCCATCCATGCGCGCCGGGTGACAGGCTGCTGCGACTTCCGAGCGCAGCGTATTGCTGCTGTCGATGTCATCGCAACGAAACGCCTGGGGTGCAATCGGAGTGATTTTTTTTGCATTGACAATGGCGGCAATGCGATTGACGGTGTCGCTATCGGCACCGGGCCTTGAAGAATCAATTTCGTCGATGAATTCATGCTCGAGATGCGTCAGCGTATCAGTGGGACAGTGCGCGTATGGTGGCCTTGAGTTGGTTGACCCGCGCGGCCAGATCGGGCATGGCAGCAGTAATTTTCAACTTATCCTGCCCGGACAGGCGTATGTGACGACTTTTCTGAACAAGTTCAATAATGCGCATCGGATCGATCGGTGGTTTTGGTTCAAATTGCAGTTGCGCGGATTCGGCATGCGCATCGATCTTGATGATGCCGACCGTTTTTGCGGATACGCGCAAGCGGTGCGTCTCGATCAGCGCTTTGACAGGATCAGGCAGCTTGCCAAAACGGTCGATCAGCTCTTCCTGCAGATTATCGATACTTTCCTGCGTTTGTCCATTTGCCAAGCGCTTGTAAATTGAGAGCCGCTCGTGCACATCACCGCAAAAATCACTGGGTAACAAGGCGGGTACATGCAGATTGATTTCGGTCGTAGTGGATAGCGGCGATGCGAGGTCGGGTTCTTTACCGTTTTTCAGTGATCGCACCGCGGCCATGAGCATGTCGGAATAGAGTTGGAATCCGATTTCTGTCATCTCGCCCGACTGGTTTTCACCAAGGACCTCACCCGCGCCGCGAATCTCCAGATCATGCATGGCCAAATAAAAGCCGCTGCCCAGTTCTTCCATTTGCTGGATGGCATCAAGCCTGCGCTCGGCCTGACGGGTCAGTGTCTGCACATCATGCACCAGTAAATAAGCATAGGCCTGATGATGAGATCGACCGACGCGGCCACGCAGCTGATGCAGCTGCGCGAGACCAAATCGATCAGCGCGATGCATGATGATGGTGTTGGCAGTAGGTACGTCAATACCGGTTTCGATGATGGTCGTGCACAGCAGGATGTTGAAACGCTGCGCAACGAAATCGCGCATGACTTTTTCGAGATCGCGTTCATGCATTTGTCCGTGGGCGATCGCAATGCGTGCCTCAGGCAGCAGCGCCTCGAGTGCCTTGCGACGATTCTCGATGGTGTCAACTTCATTGTGCAGAAAGTACACCTGACCACCGCGCTTGAGTTCGCGCAAACAGGCTTCGCGAATAACCGACTCGGATTCGCCGCGAACGAAGGTTTTGATTGCCAGACGTTTTTGCGGCGCGGTGGCAATCACTGAAAAATCACGCAGACCTTCGAGCGCCATGCCCAAAGTACGGGGTATCGGTGTGGCCGTGAGGGTAAGTACATCAACTTCGGCACGCAAGGCCTTGAGTGCTTCTTTCTGACGTACACCAAAGCGGTGTTCCTCGTCGATGATCACCAGACCCAGCCGCTGAAATTTCACATCCGCCGACAAAAGTTTGTGCGTGCCGATGACGACATCAATTGATCCATCGGCCATGCCTTTGAGTGCTTGTGTGACTTCCTTGCTGGTTCTGAAGCGAGACAATTCTGCGATACGTACCGGCCAATCAGCAAAACGATCAGCAAATGTTTGGGCGTGTTGTTCGGCCAGCAGCGTGGTGGGCGCAAGTATGGCGACCTGTTTGCCGCCCATCACTGCGACAAAGGCTGCCCGAAGCGCCACCTCGGTTTTGCCGAAACCAACATCGCCGCAGATGAGGCGATCCATCGGTTTGCCTGAGGTCATGTCCTTGATCACGGCTTGAATTGCTGCAGACTGATCTGCTGTCTCTTCAAAGCCGAAACTGTCGGCAAAGGCTTCATAGTCATGCGCTGAATATTCAAACGAATGTCCCTGACGCGCGGCGCGACGTGCATACAGATTCAGCAGTTCCGCGGCTGTGTCGCGTATTTGTTCTGCGGCTTTACGTCGTGCTTTTTCCCACTGACCTGAGCCTAGTGTATGGAGGGGAGCGTCTTCAGGTGCAGCGCCCGAGTAGCGCGATATTACGTGTAGCTGCGATACGGGTACGTACAGTGTGGTTTCTTTTGCATACTGGAGATGCAGGAACTCTGTCTCGCCTTCACCGAGATCCATGCTGATCAGGCCACAGTAACGGCCAATGCCATGATTGAGGTGAACCACGGGATCGCCGATTTTCAGTTCGGACAGATCGCGCACCATGGAATCGACTTGGCTCGGACCCTCTTGCGTTTTGCGACCTGCGCGACGACCACTGCCGGCATAAAGCTCTGTTTCAGTGATGAAGGCGATATCACCTAGCTCTGTCGAGAGCAAAGTGCCCTCGTGCAAGGGCGACACACACAGCATCATCCGGTCTGTGGAGGCCATGAAATCATCGAGGCTTTCGCAGGCCGTCAATGACAAAGCATATTCGCTGAAGTATTCACGCAATGTTTCACGCCGTCCGCCTGATTCGGCGCAAATCATGACGCGATGAGGGCTCTGCAAAAGAAAAGCACGCAGATTACTCAGCGGATCATCAAGTCGGCGATTGACCGCAATATCGGGCAAGGTTGCGGAAAGCTCGGAGGCTTCGACCTTGTCCTGCAAGACCCAGCGCCCGTAGGGTTTTAGCAGCGAAAAGAAATCTTCATCGCTCAGAAAAATCTGCTCCGGCGGCAGCAGTGGTCGCTCGCGATCGGATTTGAGAAAGTTGTAGCGAGAACGTGTGTCTGACCAGAAGCGCTGTATTGAGGCTTCGATATCGCCAATCAGCGTAAAGCTGCTGCCTTCGGGCAGATAATCAAACAGCGTAGCGGTCTCTTCGAAAAACAGTGGCAAGTAATATTCAATACCAGCCGATGCAATTCCATTTCCGATGTCGCGATAAATCATGGAGCGCGATGGATCGCCTTCGATCACTTCACGCCAGCGGCTGCGAAAGGCGCTGCGTGCTGCTTCATCCATCGGAAATTCACGGCCCGGCAAGAGTCGTACTTCCTTAACCGGATAGAGCGATCTTTGCGTGTCCACATCAAAGGTGCGCAAACTTTCGATGCTGTCACCAAAAAGATCAATCCTGTACGGTAGCACTGAGCCCATAGGGAAAAGATCAATCAGCCCGCCACGCACCGAATACTCACCGGGCGACATCACTTGCGCCACATGCGCATAGCCGGCGAGTGTGAGTTGTGATCTGAGTTGTGCTTCGTCGAGTCGCTCACCTTGCCTGAAAAAGAAAGTGAAGGCGGCCAGAAATGACGGCGGTCCCATCCGTACCAACGCAGTGGTGGCGGGTACGATCAGTACATCGCATTGAGCGCTGCGAATTTCATGCAGTGTCGCCAAACGCTCGGATACCAGATCCTGATGCGGTGAAAATGCGTCGTAAGGTAATGTCTCCCAATCGGGTAGCAAATGGCAGCGCAGGGCCTGGCCTTCGCGCTGACCAAACCAAGCGATCTCGGTCAGCAAACGTTGTGCGGCGGGCGCATCGGCGACAATAATGGCCAGCATGCGTCCCTCGGCCTTGAGCGCATGCGCGGCCTGGGCGAGCACCAGTGATTCCGCTGCGCCATGCAACGCAGGCATCACGAAGCGGGTGCCGGGTTTGGGAAGCGGTCTTATCGGTGTAGAAGCTGAGGGCATGACGGGCAAAGACAAAAAGCCTTCGCGGATAGCGGCTGTTAGTCGCAGCCGTGGTTATGAATGGAAACTTTGTAGATAAGCGTGAGATTATATCGCCTATGACTCAGCCTCGTTACTTCGCTCTTGTTCCTGCCGCCGGCGTCGGTGCGCGCATGGGCGGTGCCGTGCCCAAGCAATATGGACAGATTGCCGGCAAGTCACTGTTGCAGCATGTGATGGAAATATTTACCGCAACGCCTGAAATAGAACATTGCTATGTCGTGGTGAGTCCTGAGGATAGTTTCATTGCGACGCTACCCGCAGTACCGCGTACGACGATTTTATTTTGCGGTGGTGCGACCCGTCAGGTCTCGGTCACCAATGGCCTCGCTGCGATGGCGACCGAGGTCAAGCCCGATGATTGGGTGCTGGTGCATGACGCGGCGCGCCCAGGTCTGACGGCGGAACTGATCGTCAGGCTGATCACGGCGGTTGCAGCGGACCCGGTCGGTGGATTGCTGGCTTTGCCCGTTGCGGATACGCTCAAGCGCAGCACCGATCAGGGTAGAGCGCTTGAAACCGTGCCGCGTGAGCGCTTGTGGGCGGCGCAGACGCCCCAGATGTTTCGTCACGCTGCGTTGCTCGATGCACTTTTGAAAGCCAACGCTGTTACGGATGAAGCCAGTGCTTTCGAGGCACTGGGTCTGCAGCCTCGGCTGGTCGAGGGAAGTCCGCGCAATTTCAAAGTCACGCTGCCAGAGGATATGCTGCTGGCCGAACGCTATCTGAAAGGCTCTGCATGAATAATTCATCCGCATCTCTCCCACCGTTTCGCATTGGTCAGGGCTATGACTGTCATGCGTTGGTGCCGGGCCGGCCTTTGATTATTGGCGGCGTGACGATTCCCCATCGCAGCGGGCTGCTGGGGCATTCCGACGCCGATGTGCTGCTGCACGCGATTACGGATGCGCTCCTGGGCGCAGCGGGTCTTGGCGATATCGGCCGGCACTTTCCTGATACCGATCCGGAATTTGCAGGGGCTGATTCAAGAGTGCTGCTGCGGGTGGCAGCGCAGCGGGTACGCTCTACCGCATATGAAATTGGCAATATTGACGCCACGATCATCGCCCAAGCCCCCAAAATGGCCCCTCACTTACCCCGAATGATTGCTCAGATTGCGGCGGATTTGGCCGTTTCCGAAGCCCAGATCAACCTCAAAGCCAAGACCAATGAGCGTTTGGGATGGGAAGGGCGCGAGGAAGGTATCGCCGCCCAAGCGATTGCCCTGCTTCTGCAAAAATGATAATAGTTCTCATCTACAATAATTTGTAACTCAATAGCTTTTCTCAATCGACTGCATTGAGATAGCCAATTTGAGCTTTTTCCCAGCCGACCCCATACTCCGTTTCGAAAACCTGTACTAGCTGGTCGGTTTTCAACCCAGATCGTATACCTCCAGCATCACTTTGTTGATGGGGGTCTGTTTTTCCATGAATTCATAGGAGATCTACATGTCCAAGTTGAAAGGCTCCAAGACGGAAGCCAATCTGAAAGACGCTTTTTCGGGCGAATCTCAGGCAAACCGCCGTTATCTGTACTTCGCGAACAAGGCCGACGTTGAAGGCCAAAACGATGTCGCAGCGCTGTTCCGCTCGACCGCTGAAGGCGAAACCGGCCACGCACACGGTCACCTCGAGTACCTCGAGCAAGTGGGTGATCCTGCAACCGGTCTGCCAATCGGCTCATCGCGTCAGAACCTGATGGCAGCTGTTGCCGGCGAAACCCATGAGTACACCGACATGTACCCAGGTATGGCCAAGACAGCTCGCGAAGAAGGTTTCGACGAGATCGCTGACTGGTTCGAAACTCTGGCAAAGGCTGAGCGTTCACACGCTAACCGTTATCAGAAAGCCCTCGACGCACTGGTCGACTGATAAGCAAGTTGTCACAACCCTCCGAGCAAAAGCAAAGAGGGTTGTGCAGAGCGCATGAAGGCACACGCATGCGCTGCGCACAACCCTAATCACCTGCAAGAGATCAAAACATGTCACGAGAAGGTAACCTCCAAGCCCCGACCCGTCATCCTTTGGATTGGCTGAACGAGGACTTTTACAACGAAGATTCGATGAACGCAGAGCTTGAGCGCGTCTACGATATCTGCCATGGTTGCCGTCGCTGTGTATCGCTGTGCGCATCCTTCCCTACGCTGTTCGATCTCGTGGATGAGTCCGAGACGATGGAAGTCGATGGCGTCGACAAGAAGGATTACATGAAGGTCGTTGACCAGTGCTATCTGTGCGACCTCTGCTACATGACCAAATGCCCGTATACACCGCCGCATGAGTGGAACCTCGACTTCCCCCACTTAATGTTGCGTGCCAAAGCCGTGAAGTACAAAAAAGGCGAAGTTCTGGCGCGTGACAAGTTCCTCTCTGATACCGATGGTCTCGGCATGTTTGCGGGCATACCGATTGTGACTCAGGCTGTCAATGCAGTGAACAAAGCATCGATTACGCGCGGCGTTCTCGAAAATGTGCTCGGTGTCGACAAGAAAGCCTGGCTGCCGGAATTTGCGACGACCAAGTTCCGCTCGAGTGCGAAGCGTTCGGCGTCGCACGCCGTTAAGGACGGTAAAAATACACCGGGCAAGGTCGCGATTTATTCGACCTGCTATGTGAACTACAACGAACCTGGCATCGGTCACGATCTGCTGGCGATTTTGGATCACAACGAAATTCCGTACGTGATGGTGGAAAAAGAAGCCTGCTGCGGCATGCCCAAGCTGGAGCAGGGCGACTTGCAGGGTGTGGCAGAGAAAAAAGCGATCAACATTCCGCACTTGGCCAAGCTCGCGAAAGAAGGCTATGCCATTCTGACTGCGATTCCTTCCTGCACGCTGATGTACAAGCAGGAATTGCCACTGATGTTCCCCGACTGTTCAGATACGCAACTGGTAAAAGAAGCGATGTGGGATCCGTTTGAGTATTTCGTTGTGCGCAATCGTGATGGTTTGCTCAAGACCGATTTCAAAGAGTCGTTGGGGCAGGTGTCGTATCACATCCCTTGTCACTCGCGCGTGCAGAACGTAGGCCGCAAGACCGCCGAGATGTTGCAACTGGTGCCCGATACCAAACTCAATGTCGTCGAGCGCTGCTCTGGTCATGCGGGTACGTATGGCGTGAAGAAGGAGTATCACGCGATGTCGATGAAGATCGGCAAACCGGTGTTCAAGGCCATGGCCAATGATGAGCCGGATTACATTTCCTCCGACTGCCAGTTGGCGGGGCATCACATTGCGCAGGGCATGGAAGAGGGTGGCATGAAAAAAGCCGAGATGGCGCATCCCTTGTCGCTGCTGCGCAAAGCCTACGCTATCTAATTTTTGCATTTGATTTTTAACTGATTCTTAAAGGAGTTCACCATGGCGATTACCCGTGAAAGCCTGATGGGTCTCGAGACTTACGCAAAAACGCGTGTCGAGTTCCGCAAACAGGTCATGGAGCACAAAAAAAATCGTAGCGTTTATTTGGGCAACCACGTCACGCTCCTGTTTGAAGACGAAATGACGCTGCGCTATCAGGTGCAGGAGATGCTGCGCATCGAAAAGATATTCGAGGAAGAAGGCATTCAATCCGAACTCGATGCCTACAATCCGCTGTGCCCTGAGGGCAGCAACTTTAAAGCGACCATGCTGATCGAGTATGGCAACGTCGCCGAGCGAAAAGTGGCGCTGGCCAAGTTGATCGGTATTGAAGACCGTTTGTTCATTCAAGTCGAAGGTCAGTCGCGCGTTTATGCGATTGCTGATGAAGATCTGGAGCGCGAAACTGCCGAGAAAACTTCAGCGGTGCATTTTGTGCGCTTTGAACTGACACCTGAAATGAAATCCGCATTGAAGAGCGGTGCGCAGATGATGGTGGGCTGCGATCATCCGAACTATCCTGTGCATCTCGAAGAACTGCCGCAGGAGACCTTGGCCGCGTTGCTCAAGGACTTGAGCTGATTAGTTTATCGAATCATTGAAGGTGCTTACACGCGTAGTCGAATAGCATCATGCATGTGCTGCCCTGAGCCACACCCGAACCGCGAGCCCACCGGCCTCGCGGTTTTTTATTTCCAGTCGTCCCTGATGTCGCTGCACCACGCGATCCACAATCGCCAAGCCGAGCCCGGCGCCATTGGCATGCGTACGGGCGCTGTCCATGCGGGTGAATGGGCGCAGCAAATGCGGGATCTCTTCCTCAGGTAATCCGACACCGTGATCGGCGATTTCCAATCGGATGTGTCGGCCATCACGAGTGGCCGATATGTCGAGTTGTGTGACGCCGCTGTCGGCCGTTTTCCCGTAGCGTCGCGCATTCTCGATCAGATTACTGATCACGCGCCCGATGTCGGTCGAATTGCCCGTTGCACTCAGTGCCGTATCAATGGATGCATTGATGTCGAGATCAGGGAGGCGTACTGCCTCTTCTACCATTTTCTGCAACAGTGCGGACAAATCGAAGGTGCTGAAAGCTGACGATTCGGCAGGACGCGCGTAATCCAGAAACTGTCCGATGATGGCTTCCATCTGTGCGAGATCAGATTGCATGCCATTGCGAGCATCTTCGGGTAATTTTGCCATCTCGACTTCGAGCAGCATGCGGGCAATCGGCGTGCGCAAGTCATGCGAGATGCCGGCCAGAATGACCGCACGATCTGACTCGACCTGGTTCAGATCCTGCACCATCTGATTGAAACTCTGATTCGCTTCGCGAATTTCTGTCGGACCCTGATCCGGCAAGGGCGCTGGCGTCAGACCACGCGCCATGGCACGTGCGGCCGAGGACAGGCGTGCCAGTGGCTGATTGATCAGTCGACTAATGAACACAGCACCCAGCAGGGACAGTACCAGCGTCACTGTTACCCAACCAATCCACTGAATGCCCAAGGTGCGTTCGATGCGCTCGCGATCCATCATCAGCCAGTAATCATCATCGTCGATACGGAAGCTCACCCAAAAGCCGCGTATCTCGTTGACCTCACCAGCAAATTGCGTGTCTTGTCCCAGACGCTGACGCACACTCTCTTCGATGACATTCATTAGATCCGTGTCTGGCATCGCATCGGTCACATCCTCGGTTTCGCGGGGATAAATACGTATGCCTTGATTGCTCGCCAGATCAAACAGCAGTTCGCGCCGCAACTCCGGTGCGGAGTGGAGCAGCGCGGCACGGGTAATCGTGACGATCGAGGTCACTTGTGCCGCAATTTGTTCGCCGCGCGGCGTGCGCTCCACAACACGAAAGCTTGCGACCCACGCTGCCATGCTGGCGGCAATCAGAAAGGCGATCAGAAAAAAAGTGCGCCAGAAAAGGCCGCTGCGCAGCCCGGCCTGATTAGCTGACGCGGTGCGCTCAGGTACGCCACTCATGCCGGATCGTCATCGGGAATGAACACATAGCCCAGTCCCCAGACAGTCTGGATATACCGCGGGCTGGTGGGATCGGGTTCGATCAGCTTACGCAGCCGGGATATCTGCACATCAAGGCTGCGATCGTAGACTTCATACTCACGTCCACGCGCGAGTTCCATAAGCTTTTCACGCGACAGTGGTTGCCGCGCATGGCGAGCCAGCGTCTTAAGCACCGAGTACTCGCCACTGGTCAGCGCGATCGCTTTACCGTTCTGTGTCAGTGAGCGTCGTGATAAATCGAAGGTGAAATCACCGAAAACATAGACTTCGGCATGATCCGATGGCGCGCCCGGCAGTTCTTCTGGCGCGACCCGTCGCAGCACCGCGGCAATACGAGCAAGCAGCTCGCGCGGATTGAAGGGCTTGGGCAGGTAGTCATCTGCACCTGTTTCAAGTCCGGCAATACGGTCGGCGTCCTCGCCTTTCGCGGTCAGCATGATGATCGGGGTATTGTCGCCGCCACCACGGAGACGCCCACAGATCGACATGCCATCTTCGCCGGGTAGCATCAGGTCCAGCACCAACAGGTCGTAGCGTTCGCGTATCCAGAGCCGGTTCATCTCGATTGCGCTGGCGGCGACCGCGACCGCATAGCCGTTCTCACTCAGGAAGCGCTTGAGCAGGTCGCGTAGGCGCGCATCATCATCCACCACGAGGATTCTTGCCTGGGACCCTGGTTTGCGCCGGGAGAGGACGATAGGAATGGGGTTTGTCGTGTCCATGGCGCTATGGTAACGTCCTTCCCGAATTTCAATACCTGCGTCCGGGCAGGAATTACAAAGCTTTACAAAGTTTCCATCGGCCGTTGATCGTTAGGCTGCCGGAACCCACGTACACTGTGGCCTGTGCCAGAAAACGCCCTTATCCTCGTCATGAAATCGTCTAGCAAACTGCTGCTCCTGCCTGTGCTTGTGTTATTGCACACAAGCGCCGCCGCTGAGGCGCAGGGTAAAGCCGAAAATCGCCCCCGCCATGAAATGGCACCGGCTTCTGCGAGTGAGCCACGTCCTCGTAATGATGACACTCGGCAGCGAAACGAGGACGGCGATCGCAGGTCATCGCGTTTGTCGCCGGAAGAACGGAAAGCCTTGCGGCAGCAGATCAATGAAGCTGGTCAGGATCTTTATCAACCACGGCGCCCTTGAGCACCCCGTCCGGAGCTTTACCCAAACGACGGTTCTGATGGTATACTTCGCGCCTTCGCGGCTGTAGCTCAGCTGGATAGAGTACTTGGCTACGAACCAAGGGGTCGTGGGTTCGATTCCTGCCAGCCGCACCAGCATTTAGCATCAAAGTAACGGCCCAGCGCCAAAAGCGCTGGGCCGTTTCCTTTTGTTGTGCCGGTCAGCGGTTCACACGCAAGACTAGGGCGCCGACAGAATCCGGATGACATCATCCTCCTCAACCTGCGGAAAATGTCGGTAAAACTGGCCGACACTTCTAAAATTATCCGGCGCCTGCAAACAGATCACCTCATCGGCGAGTCGTGACACCCTATCCAAGGTTTCTGGCGAAGCCACGGGCACGGCACAGATTAATTTGGCAGGTTTCCGCGCTCGAATCGCGTGCAGTGCTGCGATCATGGTTGCACCGGTCGCTATACCATCATCAATGACGATCGTGATCCGTCCTTTGACAGCAGCAGATTTTTTTCCGGATTTGAATCGCATCCGGCGATGTTTCAGACTATCGAGTTGCCTTTCCTGTTCTTGTTCGAGATAGGAGGGGCTGATACCGGCGCTCTCTGCCTCAGGAGAGATGTACACCCATCCGTTTTCGTCAATCGCCCCGATCGCATACTCCGGATCCATCGGTGCGCAGAGTTTGTGCGTGAGCACAATATCCAGTTCGCCATCCAGCAGCGCCGCAATGATGCTGCCCATGGGTACTGCACCTCGTGGGATCGCGAGTACCAAGGGATGGCGACCCTTGTATTGGATGAGCTTCTGAGCCAGCATTTCCGCTGCTTGCTCGCGCGATAAAAAAATCTGCGCATTGTCCATCGTGTTATTCCATTGATGACTAGCGCGTAAAAAAGCCGCCGCAGATAGATATAGCGACAGCGCTGAACCTTCTCGCAAGTTAGCAGCCCTGATGTACTTGGGTTTGTTTTGAAGCAAAGACCTCGATAGCAGCTTGGATACGCTGTAGGTACTGATGTACTTCTTCCTATCGGAGATCTTGTCATGAAAACGCCGCAGGAATCGGCTCCAAGCTTTCATCCAGGGCGTCATCTGGAAATTTTCGATGGCGCAGCCATCGATCCCTATCAGCAACGCGGTAAATTTGCTGAGCCAACGGTGTGCAGCGATTGCGGTGCGGTTTATCAGAAAGGTCGATGGCAGTGGTCATCTGCACCACTACAAGTACAAGCACATAAGGAAAGATGTCCTGCCTGTGCCCGTATACGCGAAGACATGCCTGCGGGTTATCTGACGATCAAAGGTGTTTTTGCGAAAGATCATCATGATGAACTGATACAGCTATTACGCCATCATGAACAGCACGAAAAATCCGAACATCCGTTACAGCGCATCATGCAGATTGACGAGCAGCCGGATGCTTGGGTGATCACCACCACCGATATTCATCTGGCGCGCGGATTGGGTGAGGCTCTTGAGCATGCTTATCGTGGCACGCTGCAGTATCACTACAACAAGGATGACTACCTGCTGAGAGTGTCGTGGGAGCGCTGAGGTGATTCCGTTAAAGGCAAATCGCGATTGACGCGCTGCGCTAAAAATCCTGAAATGATGTGGCAAAGGCTGCAGTGAAAGCAGCTACTTGTGCACCCGGTAAATGATCGATACCCGCCGCTGCCGGTCGGCCGCTACCGCCAAACAGCGCGCAGAGTACATCGGCGCCATGAAGTCGCTGCATTGGCGCACGAACGCTGACGGTGTAACCACTCTGTCGATCAGGTGTC
>CANKWG010000021.1 GCA_947487325.1 Oxalobacteraceae bacterium
CTCCCGCTGCAGCTGCCTGCACGGACATCACGGCGATCAAAACAAGGACAAGTAAGGTTCGCATGGCGTCGAAGTTTACCAGCTTTGCCACGCACCACCTTGTCCGATCCGGTCGCACCGAACGCGAAAAACATGGCGAGATCTCCGAAATCGGAACCTGAAAAACCAGATGAACTCGCGTTTAAATTTGATCGCGCGATGCCAGCGCGGTTTTTCTTCGATCGCGTGAAAAGCAATTGAGCTCACGGGTCAAAAATTGATCGTCTGGCCCCCGGAGGTCGGCCAAAATGGCTTTTCGGGGGTCGGATCAGAACAGTGGCACAATAGAGCCCAAGCCCAACCGCCCAAAAGGCGGATAGACATATACTGTATATTTGTACAGTATAATTAGGCCAGGCTGGAGCACCACCGCAACAGCCACCCCTACGAAGGAGTTATTGAAATGAGAACAAATCTAGCCTACACCAGCCCGGCTGCGAATGATCTCCCTATCCGTCGCAAAGCCGATGTGCAAAGCCTCTGGCGCAAGCGTGGCTGGATGCCACCAAGCGAGTACCGGAATGACTTCGCGCAGTCTTGCCGTCCTGCGATTCTGGCAGGCATGAGAAAGCTTGAACTGGTCAAATGGCGGTAATTGGTTTTTAAATTTGCAATAATCTGCACGAGCGCCGAGGCATAGTTTTTAATGCCGCTGGGCGCTCTGGGCGCACTTGTGTCCACCCTTCACCGATTCTTCCCGCATCCAGGCGGCTCTGCCTGACACTCATTTCCTGCTACTACTGGCTCGCCCGCCCAAGGTATGCGGCAGCGTTCGAACCGCGAATGGCCTAACAACAGAATCTGATCTCGACCGTGCGGCACAGTGCGCCGGGATTTTAGTTTTCAGATCCAGCACTTCTGGGTAGCGCCAATCTCGTTTGTTTTCCCGTCCCGATCAAAAAGTAACGCTGCAACGTACTGAAAAATCGATTTATTCAGCGATTACCTGACTTTTATCTGTTTACCGCATAAGCATGTCCGGAAATATTCGTTTGGAAATGAAGCCTTGCTGATTAAGCTTCAGGCTCACAATTTTCATTACGGAGCAAAAGCATGCGATTCATCCAATCTCTGTCCTTCGTCCTCGCGCTTGGACTGGCATCACAAGCGTACGCAGCAGAAGTCAGCATTCTCAACGTCTCTTACGATCCGACACGTGAGCTGTATCAAGACTTCAACAAGTCCTTTGCCGCGCTCTGGAAGAGCAAAAGTGGTGATGACCTGAAAATCAAACAATCACATGGCGGCTCTGGCAAACAGGCACGTGCCGTGATCGATGGCCTGGCAGCAGATGTCGTTACGCTGGCACTGGCCTATGACATCGACGAAATCGCGAATCGTGGCTTCATCGCCGAAGATTGGCAAAAGCGTCTGCCGAACAGCAGTGCACCTTACACGTCCACGATTGTTCTGCTGGTTCGCAAAGGTAATCCCAAGAACATCAAAGACTGGAATGATCTGGCCCGCCCCGGCATATCGGTGATTACACCTAACCCTAAAACCTCCGGCGGCGCGCGCTGGAATCATCTGGCAGCTTGGGGTTACGCGCTAAAACAACCCGGTGGCAATGAAAAAACAGCACAGGAATTTTTATCAAAGGTTTACAAAAACGTCCCAGTACTCGATTCGGGCGCACGCGGATCGACCACGACCTTTGTAGAGCGCGGCATTGGCGACGTGCTGTTGACTTGGGAAAACGAAGCTTTGCTGGCCATTAAAGAACTGGGCCCGGAGAAAGTCGAAATCGTTGTCCCGTCGCTAAGCATTCTTGCCGAGCCACCCGTCACCATCGTTGACAAAGTGGTTGACCGCCGCGGTACGCGCAAAATCGCCGAAGCCTACCTGCAACATCTGTATAGCGACGAAGGTCAGGAAATCGCCGGCAAACATTACTACCGTCCCACCAACGAAAAAATCGCCGCGAAATATGCATCTCAGTTTCCCAAGCTGAAGCTGTTGACCGTGAATGAGATTGCCGGTGGATGGACCAAAGCGCAGAAAGCCCATTTCGCTGACGGCGGCATTTTCGATCAAATCTACCTCCCCAAGTAAACACCTCTGCGGCCGGAAACCCAACCGGCCGACCTCCCCAAAAAAAGAAAGGATTTCAAATGAACTCAGGGCCTAAAGTCCTGGGCAGGCTCTCGTCCATTACTGTCCTGAGCATCGGCCTTGAAACGACTTCTTTCTTTTCAGTCTCTTACCGTTAACGATCATGGACCCCAGCTTTCGCTGGGGCGACGGAATGTAGGGCCAGCAGCCTAAAGATCGTCACCCCAGCGAAAGCTGGGGCCCATGATCACTCGGTAGAAAATTCAGCCAAGCATCGCGTCAACAATGACCATCACCCCGACCGCCAGAATCCACAAAAGCCACCCTCTTTATTTGAATTCCAACTATACAAATGCATAAAAATTCGTTTTCTTTATAACGAAGCAATGGAATCATTGGCGTCCTTCAGACATAAAAGTCATGCCAAAGATTTCATGAACGCTAACAAAAGTGCGCTTTCCCGGCCGTTTTCTGGCAATCGGGTCTTGCCCGGATTCCAGCTGACACTGGGATTTACCCTCTTTTATCTCTGCCTGATCGTGCTTTTCCCCTTGTCGGCGTTACTCCTGAACACGCTGTCGATGACTTGGGAAGCATTCTGGCAAACCGTGAGCTCGCCGCGCGTGGTGGCATCTTACAAACTCAGTTTCGGCGCGTCGTTAGCAGCAGCCTCGGTTAACGCCGTGTTCGGCACCATACTGGCGTGGGTGCTGGTGCGTTATCAGTTCCCCGGTAAAAAACTGCTGGATGCATTCGTCGATTTGCCCTTCGCACTACCGACTGCGGTAGCGGGCATTGCGCTGACCGCGCTCTATGCAAGCAATGGCTGGCTGGGACAGCATCTCGCCAAATTCGATATCAAGGTTGCCTTCACGCCGCTGGGTGTCGCCGTTGCCCTAGTGTTTATTGGATTACCCTTTGTGGTGCGCACAGTACAACCGGTACTGGAAGACAGTGAAAAAGAATTGGAAGAAGCGGCTGCCTGCCTGGGCGCTAACCGTCTGCAGACCTTCCTGCGCGTGATTTTCCCAACGATTTTTCCTGCGGTACTGACCGGCTTTGCATTGGCATTTGCGCGGGCCTTGGGTGAATACGGCTCGGTGATTTTCATCGCTGGGAACATGCCCATGGTGTCGGAAATCACGCCCCTGCTCATCATCACCAAGCTCGAACAATATGACTACAAAGGCGCGACCGCCATTGCGGTTGTGATGCTGGGCGCGTCATTCGTCATGCTGCTGGCTATTAATCTGCTGCAGGCTTGGATGCGTAATAGCAGCAAGAAGGAAAGAAAATGAGTACCGCCAATCCTGCAATCACGATGGCTGCAGAGCCGCGTCGCGTTGAACCGCCTTATCTGCCAGCGGCAACGACAGAACCAACTTGGGTCCGTCTGTCGCTGATCGGCATCGCCCTGCTGTTTTCTATTTTGTTTTTGTTTATCCCACTCGCTGCCGTCTTCGTTGAAGCGCTAAAAAAAGGTTGGGAAGCGTATGCAATGTCCATCATGGATGACGATACGCTTTCGGCCATACGACTGACCTTACTGACAGCGGCCATTGCCGTACCCGCAAATCTTGTTTTTGGTGTGGCGGCTTCCTGGGCCATCGCGAAATTCGATTTCCGTGGCAAGAGTTTGTTGCTGACACTGATTGACCTGCCATTCTCCGTATCGCCCGTGATTTCGGGATTGATTTATGTCCTGCTGTTTGGCGCGCATGGCTGGTTTGGCGCATGGCTGCTGGAACATGACATACAGATTCTGTTTGCTGTACCCGGGATCGTGCTGGCAACGGTATTCGTGACCTTTCCCTTCGTTGCACGCGAGCTGATTCCGCTCATGCAAACCCAGGGTAACGATGAAGAAGAAGCCGCGCTCGTACTGGGAGCTTCTGGCTGGCGTACGTTCTGGCATGTGACGCTACCCAATATCAAATGGGGGCTGCTGTATGGCGTGATTTTGTGTAACGCCCGCGCCATGGGCGAATTCGGCGCGGTCTCGGTCGTGTCTGGTCACATTCGCGGCGAAACCAACACCATGCCACTTCAGGTTGAGATTCTTTATAACGAATACAACTTCGCCGCCGCTTTTTCCGTCGCATCACTGCTAGCCTTACTGGCGCTCGTGACGCTGGCACTCAAAACCCTCATCGAATCACGTTTGGATCATGGTGACGACACCGGTCCACAGGAGCCTGCAAAATGAGTATCGAAGTCCGTAACATCGAAAAGCGCTTTGGTGATTTCGTCGCACTGGATAATGTGTCGCTCGAATTTCCCACCGGTGAACTGACCGCGCTGCTGGGCCCCTCTGGTTGCGGTAAAACGACACTGTTGCGTGTCATCGCCGGACTCGAACGAGCCGACAGCGGCACAGTCTTGCTGGACGGTGAAGATGCCTCAGTACGTCATGTGAGAGAACGTCAGGTTGGTTTCGTTTTCCAGCACTACGCGCTGTTCAAGCACATGAGTGTGTTTGACAATATCGCTTTCGGCCTCAGAGTCAAACCGCGCGCACTGAGACTATCCGAAGAAAAGATCCGCGATAAAGTCATGCGTCTGCTGTCATTGGTGCAACTGGACTGGCTGGCAGATCGGTATCCGTCACAACTCTCGGGTGGTCAGCGCCAGCGTATCGCACTGGCGCGCGCGCTCGCGGTCGAGCCGCGTGTGCTGCTGCTGGATGAACCGTTTGGTGCACTCGACGCCAAGGTCAGAAAAGAACTGCGCCGCTGGCTACGCCAATTGCATGATGAACTGCACGTCACCAGTATCTTCGTTACGCATGATCAGGAAGAGGCGCTCGAAGTCTCCGACCGCGTCGTGCTGATGAACAAAGGCAAAGTCGAACAGCACGGCGCACCCGATGAAGTCTACAACCACCCTGCGTCGCCTTTTGTTTACGGCTTTTTGGGTAATGTGAATCTGTTTCACGGTCGGGTCAACGAAGGTGTGCTGAATGCCGGCGGTGCCAGCTTGGCCGTTCCCGATCATGCACAAACGATAGACGCCAAGGCTGTCGGCTATGTCAGACCGCATGAACTGGATATCGATCGCTATGCACCCGGCGCGCCCGGTATCGTCGCGCGACTCAAACGTGCCTATGCCATTGGACCGCTGGCTCAACTGGAACTGGAGCGCGACGATGACGGCAGCATGATCGAAGCTGCGCTGCCTAGTGAGCGATTCCTCGCGCTGCAACTGAAAGAAGGCGATACCGTTCTGGTCAAACCCCGCAAGGTCAGAGTCTTCTTTGATCAGGCCGCTTGATCAAAAAGTAGATACGCCATGAATTTCCAGCAGCTCAAATCCATCCGAGAGGCCGTTCGTCAGAACTTCAATCTGACCGATGTGGCCAATGTTCTGTTTACATCGCAACCCGGCGTGAGCAGGCAAATTCGTGAACTCGAAGAAGAACTGGGCATTGATATCTTTGAGCGCAATGGCAAGCGGGTCACTGGTCTCACCGAACCGGGCAAAGATGTCATGCCCATCATTGAGCGACTGCTGCAAGAAGCGGAAAATCTGCAACAGGTTGGCCAGGAATATTCAGGAAAAACTGCCGGCACGCTGGTGATCGCAACGACACACACGCAGGCACGCTACGTATTGCCGCATGTGGTTCAAGATTTCCGACAGGCGTTTCCCGATGTACGCATCTCGCTGCGCCAGAGTTCTCCTGAACACATCGCGGAATGGGTCTTATCAGGCAAGGCCGACATTGGGCTTGCTACTGAAGGTCTGAAGCAATTCGAGGGACTGACCTCTTTTCCTTGCTACGAATGGAACCACGTTGTGGTCATACCCAATACCCATCCACTGCTCGAGAAAAACAAAATCAGTCTTGAAGATCTGGCTTCCTATCCGCTGATTACTTACGATCAGGGATTTACCGGCCGCAGTCACATCGATGATGCTTTTGCAGAAAAAAATATCAGTCCGGACATTGTCCTCACAGCGATGGACTCCGATGTGATTCAGCAATATGTTTCGCTTGGTCTGGGCGTTGGCATCGTTGCATCGATGGCTGCTGAAGATAATCTGAAGTCGGGGCTGACGGCGCTCACTGCTGAACACCTTTTCTCACCCAATACCACGCGTGTTGCGGTGCGCAGCGGCGCATTTTTACGTCAATACATGATCGATTTTATTCTGCGGCTAGCGCCCTCATTAAAATCTGAAAAATTTTTCAGCCTTTCGCGCTAGCTCGCCAAAGTGCTTGTCCACTGAGCTTTTTTGTTTTGCAGCACCACATCCACGTTCCAAAAACGCGCTGCAGAGCGTATCTGCTGGGGTGGCAGCATGAAGAACACCTTAGTCAGTGCATCGGCCATCACGCAACTGTCGGCAATTACGGTAACGGACGACCAGTGTCGTGGTGAGTAACCCGTAACCGGATTCAGAATGTGGTGATGAATATGGTCGGGGCTGAAGGCGGTATGAGCATCTGAAGAAGTTGCCATTGCCCGCCCATCACTTGTTACGATCATTGGGCTTTGGTACAGACCATGCTTTCCAGTGTCTGCTGATTCCTTCTCGCTTGATCGCACCCTCTGCGCAGCCAGTGCAGCCGATTCAATTTCAAAACGCCATGGATTTGCATCCGGCCCCTCGCCCAGTAAAGCCGTCTCACCTACATCAATCAATGCATGACGTATGCCGTGCGCTTGCAAAGTAGCTCGCGCTAGATCTGATGCATAACCTTGTGCGATACCGTTCAGTGACAAGCCCATGCCACGTTGGTTGATGCGCACTTGCGATGCAGTGGTCTCTACCGCACGCCAGTTAACCCGACGCTGAGCGCGCTCTACATCCCGCCTTAATGGCAAACGGCTTTCAGCAGCAGCCTGCGACCACACCTTCCAGAGCGGCTGCATGCTGATATCAAATGCGCCGCCGCTGCGTTGGGATATCTGCGATGCTAGGTTCAGCACAGCGAGCAATGCTGCATCAGGCTGATGCAGCATGCCGATGCGATTGAGACGACTGAGTGCACTGTCAGGATCAAACAGACTCATCTGGCGCTCTACCTGACGAATGGCACTCACTGCGGCAGTGAGTGCTGCCTCGAGCTGGTCTCCGTTGTTATGCGCTGCTTTAATCCACAAACTTGTACCAAACCCCACCAGCACGCGCTCGCGCCAGATCAGTTTTTCTGGTTGTAATGTGGCATGCACATCAGCCTGATCATCGGTAGCCTTCGCTCCCACCTGTCCAGACAACATACTCCCTGCCAGACCCAGTCCCCAACGTAAACATTGTCGTCGGTGCATTACGCTACTCCCTCTGTGTGAATAGGAAGAATAGGAACAATAGGAACAATAGGAACAATAGGAACAATAGGAACAATAGGAACAATAGGAACAATAGGAACAATAGGAACAATCGTCCGCGACACTTTTTTCTCCTGAATCAGCGGCAAACAACGTTTGTCGTCCTGATAAATAGAGACGCAATCCAGACATTGAAAACATTCGCTGTAGTTGACTGTGCCTGTCGGAGCAATGGCCTGATATTCACATCGATGTCGGCAAGACTGACACGGTGTACCACATGCCTCACGTCGTGGAATCCAGGACCAGCGTTGCAGAAAATTCACCGAAGCCAGCGCCGCCCCCAACGGGCAGATATAACGGCAATAGCCGCGGTAAACAACAACCCCCAACAAAAGACAGGCCACCGCCCAGAGCACATAGGGCCAGTCGCGCTGGAAATAAAAACTGATCGCAGTTTTAAAGGGCTCTATCTCCACCGCTTTTTCTGCAAAGCTTGGAGCGATATAGATTGAAGCCAGTAGCGTGGCCAGAACGCCATACTTCACCCATTTCAATTTTTTATCCAACGCGGCACGTAGACGCTTTTGCCTGATCCCGATGGCATTGGCGAGCAAACTGATCAGCTCCTGTAACGCGCCAAAGGGACATAACCAGCCGCAGAACGTACCGCGCCCCCAGACCAGCAACGTCACGCCGACGAATAGCCAGAGAATGACCGTCATCGGATCATTCATCAGAAAACTCAAATCTCCACCAGTGCTCAGCGACTCAAGGGCTGCAGTGATATTGACAATCGTCAGCTGACCTTGCGCATACCAGCCGATGAAACCTAGAGTGAAGAGTAAATAAGCGGTACGCAGAATTCGTAAACGTCGACTGCTCTCACTGAATCGCTTTTGCGCAATCAGCCCCAGACTCAGAATGGCTAAGCCACTCAATAGAATTGCAATATCCTGCCAACGCGATTGCCAGAGATTGATCCATTCACGCCAGGAATCTTGATCTTCCGATAGATAATTAATCTGCGCGCTTGTTTCAGCACCACTTTGTGATGCAGTCGTGACCTCATTTGCCAGATTTTGTCCGGCTGCTTCATTGGCCGTCTTCGGTTTTTTCGACTGCTCTGAATCCGCTTCTTTGTCGATGACTTTGCTTGATGGCTTATCTGATAGTTCAGGCACTGACAAGTCTTTTGCGGCGGCATCCGAGGATGGTGCTTTTTCCGCTACCGTCGAACCCGTAGTCGGTTTTGAAGCATATGCTAATTTCGGGTCAGACTGTGCCGGAGTAGTTACTGGCTTTACATCCGCATTTGAGTTTTGAGAATTTGATTCATTGTCGCTGTGCTTCTCATCAAAATTATCCGCAACATTGATTTTCAGCTTTGAGATAGCCACCTTAGCGGCAGCGCTCATGATCGTTCGATTGATTGCTTTTGCCGAGATCGTTCCGCGATGGACACCTCGGAGATATGCCGACTGCTCATTGCGCGAGGGCGTGTCAGTGGCCTTATGGATCTCGATTCCGTGCCGAACCGTCAGGCCTTTGTACTGCGCTGCAAATTCAACGAGTTTGGCGTTGCCATAGCTGTCCACAAAGATAGGTTCTTTATGATCGATCAGCTTGGCACTTAACAAACGACCCGATAAATCGATGACCACCAGAATATTTAAGGGCTTGCCGCTATAACCACGGACCGACACCACCTCATTGGTCTCAAATACATAAGCCTTAAGCTCAGGCTTACTGTCTGGCGATGCCGCATCTTTTACAAACAAGGGATAAATAGGCAGGTCGGACTGAATTTCACCGACGATGTACTGGTCCTCGAACAGCTTCTCCAGCTCATCCTTGGGCATCATGCCTGCGCTCACATTGGATATCAGACACAGCATTACTAGCCCTGCAGTCCCGACAAACTTCGCGATGGGGTGAATCATTTTTATAATTTTTATGTTTAAAGGAAGATGCCAGAACGAGTCTACAGCAGCCCGGCAATTGCTCAGTTTTACTGAATTAGCAATTTAGGAATAAGGCTTAGTGCGGGTCAACACCACTCACCCTAAAATGATATCAAATAGATAGCAGCAAGTTTTCGGCAGCTGATTTGTCTTTTTGCGCTCATGTTCTGGTAAATTTATCCGATGACTGTTGCGGGTAGCCTCGCAAGATGAATTGGGCAGCCAAGAATTGTGGAAATGGCAATTCAACTGCAGTGGGACTGATCTGCATTGCGATCTGCATCGCGATCTTCAAGCGCACCTCAACCAGAAAACCGGTCGCTGAGCTATCTTGAAGCCATCCATTGCAGGATCACGCGGACATCGGGTTAGCCAGAACACCATCCAAGGTATAAACCAAGGCTTGGGGATCGCAAGGACGTGACGGACGGGCATGTTATGAGTACCTCACCTGAAGACAACAAACCGCTGAACCATCTGATGGAGCGTTTGCTGCGCCTATTTTTAGCTACCGGCGAAAAATATGTGGGTGAATTCAAGCATGGCCAATATCACGGCAAAGGCATGATGACCTACACCGATGGCGAAAAGTACATCGGCGAGTACCTTGAGGGCACACGGCACGGTCAAGGAACCTATGTCTTCGCGAACGGCGATAAATATATCGGTGAATACAAGAATGGTACGCGTCACGGACAAGGGGTCTATACCTCTATCGACGGCAAACGCTATGTCGGAAGCTTTGATAACGGCATAGCGGATGGACACGGTGCCGAGATTTTCCCCAGCGGTAAAAAGTATGTTGGCGAGTTCAAGCAGGGCAAGCCCTTCGGCCAAGGCATTCACACCTGGCCTGACGGAGCGATGTACTACGGCGAGCTAAGAAACGGCTTACCCAACGGAAATGGCACCTTCATTTCCGCTTGCGGCAAAAAATATGTCGGCGAATTCAAAGAAGGAAAAAAGCACGGCAAAGGCGCATTCACGTGGGCTTGCGGTGACCAGTATGTCGGCGATTACAAAGACAACAGGCGGCACGGTCATGGAACAGAGATTTATGCCGATGGTGATAAATACACCGGCGGCTGGGTCAATGATTTTTTCCACGGCCAAGGTACCTATACTTGGTCAGATGGTGCGACCTATGTCGGTGAGTGGCAAGAAGGTAAATTTCACGGCTTTGGGGTATTGACCAATACAGATGGCACCAAACAAGAAGGGTACTGGGACGAGGATCGCTTCATCGGCGAACGCCCAGACGATGTGCTTTCGCCGCGCCTGAAACTGGTGTCGCATTCGGCAAGTGCGACCGGATAGCCAGCCTGCCCCTACCCTATTCAACTAAATCATGGGCGCACAGTTGAGTTGGCTTGAATTTTCAAAGCGGGCAAAGATTATTTCAAAAAACTGCATGATCACCTCGTTCAGGCGCTTCGGCACCCTGAACCAGATCGGCATAAAAATCAAACAAAGTTTGTGTACCAGTCGAAGGCGTTGCCGCTGCATCATAGACGCCAGCCTGCGCATCCCAAACCAACATGGACTCGGTCGCGTAATAACGACCTATACGAGCCAATTCAGCTTTATCCGCCAACGCTGGAATAAATCGCCCCAAGAAACCTAGAACATGGATGATCACATCCATGAGTGCAACCGGCACATGCTTAAAGCGCACTTCCTGACCCAATAAATCAAACAGCTTTTCACCTTGCTCTTTCGGAGTGATCGCGGCTCCCGGCCCGCCTATAGGCAAGATACGATTATGGCGAGTCTGATCACGAATACAGTCGGCAATAAAATCACCCAGATCACCGTCACTGATAGGCTTGCATGAAGTCAAGGTGCCATCGCCAAACAAAAGAAAAGGCTTACCTTTTTTTAATCGACCTATCTGCCCTGATAATGATTTGAAGAAGGCAGTCGGTCGAACAATGGAATAAGTCAGACCAGATTCAATTAATCGTTTCTCAAAGGCCAGCTTCGCATGCTGAAACGCCAACAGAGGCTTCTGAACACAAATCGCTGACAGCAAAACGAAGTGAGAAACACCGGCACTCTTTGCCGCTTCTAAGACATCTACATGCGCTTGATAATCGATAGCCCATGCATCTTTAGGCGTTCCGGTACGCGAGGCTAAACATGATACGAGCACATCAAACCTTTCGCCTTTGAACCCCTGATCGCGTAGTGATAGAGGATCACCCACCTGACCAAAGCGAACGGATGCACCTTCGAATAAGCTGATGCTCTCTTTAGCTTGCAGATCCCCTCGCGCACCTGCATTGAAACGAATAAAGCAAATTACCTCATGACCTTGCTGTATCAATGAGCGAACGGTCGCGAGACCAATAGTTCCCGTCGCACCGAGCACGAAAATTCGCTTGCATGAACTCATAGAAATACGCCCTACCAAAATTTAGCAAAGTAGAAGTACGTTAAATTTTACCGCGGTAGATGCTGGATAAACGCTCATTTATAGCAAAGCATCGCAGACTTGCTCTACATGTGCTTCGAAAATCAAGAGCTTGGGAGCCTATTCGGTCACGGTGGTTTGATGTGTCTCAAAATGTAATGAGGGTGATTCGGCCCACTGAAAAATTTTCAAACTAGTCAGATAGCCGTCTGTCATGAGGCATTGCTACTCACGTGATTCGGCACGGCGAACTTCATTGGCCAAGATACCCAACACCAGACCACCATGAGTGCAGCGCAGGCTAAAAATAAACCCTGCAAACCGATGGCTCGAGCGATCACACCGCCCATAGCGCCACCGGCAAAAATACCTAAGGATTGCAAGGTGTTGTAAACCCCAAGTACAGCACCGCGCGATTCAACGGGACTCATGCGGGAGGCAAGACTCGGCTGGCTGGCTTCTAGGATATTGAAGCCGCTAAAAAACAAAAATATCAGGCCGCCAAGAACCCACACACTTTGTTGCCCTTCCGATTGGAAATACATACCAATCAAAACAACAATAGTACTGACGATGGAACCTAAAAACAAAGGACGCAACTTGCCGCGTCGCTCCATTCGGAACAGGGTCAAACCCATGAATACAAATGAGAGCAATACAGCGGGCAGATAGACCCAACCATGATCTTTACTGCTTACACCCGCCTGCGTCAAAAGACTGGGGATGCCAACCCACATAGCGAGCTGCACGGCATAAAGTATAAAAACACCGAAATCGAGACGCAATAAATCTGATTGCAACAGGGTTTTGCGCAGCTGCGCCCATGTTTGCCTTGGTAAAGTCTCCGTCAAAATGGCTTCTTTCGGCGTCCAATAGACGACAATCAGGATACCGAGCAAGGCCATTGCAGCGCTGATCGAAAAAATTCCTGATAACCCAAAGTGGGCTGCCAAAATTGGACCAATCAATAACGACAGTGCAAACATCAAACCGATGCTTGCACCTATTAATGCCATACCTTTTGTTCTGACGTGATCGCGCGTCTGATCCGCCAGCAAGGCAGTTACTGCTGCAGAGATCGCACCGCCGCCTTGTATCGCTCGTCCAAGCGCAAGGCCAGCCACGCTGGTGGCACAAGCTGCAACGACACTGCCCACGCCCAGCAAAATAAGGCCGAAGATAATCACTCGCTTGCGCCCAAATTTGTCAGCGGCGAGCCCAAATGGTATTTGCAGCACGGCCTGTACCAAGCCATACATTCCCATGGCCAGACCGACGCTGGAAGGATCATCGCCACCGGGGTACTGGCGCGCCTCCATGATAAAGACCGGCAACACCATGAAAAGCCCGAGCATACGCAGCGAGTAAATCGTCGCCAGCGATGCGCAAGAGCGCTTTTCATCAACACTTAATGCACTGCTTTCCTGATTTGACATAAATTAGACTGGAGTGTGTGTAGTTATCATTTACCGCCAAATTCGAGCTGGCAAATGATGTTTTATTTTCGCATAGCCGAATCAGCCACTGAAAATGGCTTGGTTGCCACTTGGGCGCGCATCAGTGACAAGGATGAATCTCGGGGTACGTTGATTGAATAACATAGAAAAAATTTTGGGCTAAACAAATCGTGCGAAGTTCTCGATTTTACATGTCACCGCGGTGCATATCTGCACGGGTTCACCATTAACGTGGATTTATTCAGATTCGCGGTGTCCAAGGACCCGGCGACAGCAAATAGAACGGAGGGAGAAAATCAGGCAGGGTACGGAATCAAGCTGATTGAGAAAACAGCGTCCGAGCTAACTCAACAGCGCTAGTCGCATCGGAAGCGGCAGCATCAGCCCCAACAACCTTGTACAGGTTGGGAGACAGTGCTACCAAAGGACCGCCAATCAATATCTTGACATCGCGATTCGATGAGGCGACCCGGATGGCTCGAATAGTATTTGCGAGAGAGTCCACGTGGTCTTCAGTACCCACGGACAAGCCAACGACTTGAAACCAATCTTTTTCGACCGCTGCCAAGAGAATGGCTTCTGAGGATCCCAATTCCATCCAGACTTGCCAACCTTCGCGCCGGAAAAAATCGGACACCATCAGTACGCCAAGGGTATGTAACGAGCCGGGAACAGGCGCAAACAACGCCCTCATACCCTCCATGGGTCCTTTACGCTTTTCCTGAAACTCCGATCCTAAACGCAGTGTAATTTTCTGCATTTTGATCAAGCCTATCGTCACCTGGGTAAAGTCACATAAATCCTCTTCCCAGAGATATCCCAGATGCCGAGCTGCCGGTGCTAGTAGGTGTAGAAATATGGCGTCTGAGCCCAAACCTTGTGCCATAAGCGACTGAACGAAGAGATCAGTGGCTTCCTGATCCGCACTAATGCAAAGCGATGAAAATTCTACTATTTCATCCTGGCTGGGAAGTTCAGTTCTGATACCGTCCGTTGAATAAAATGGATCGGCATACTCTGTTGATTTTATTAAACTCGGGATAATTTGGGATTCCAGAATTTGCATCAAGGAGGTCTGACAAGCGTCTTTATCGCCCGCGCGTTCGGAATGGCGAGATGATCCTGGTTGGCCACCGGATGCTTCATCCGCTGACATCAACCAAAATTTCTTCTTTGGAAGGGCAGAACGAATTGCCGCTACAAAATCAAAGTTCACGAGTCTCCCCCAATACTCCTAACTACCCACCGCACGAGGTCATTATTGGAATGACTTTTTAATATTTATTTAGTATTGCTCACGGGCATTAGTCAAAGTAACAGAAGTGCATGGAAATGTAAAAAGAAGTTTAGTCGACTAAAAATTGGGCCCGGCCAGCTCCAATTTTTCTGTACTGACGCAAAGCACCGTTTGCCCTATGAAAAGGCGAACAGGCTTGGTAGAAAAGGGCAACAAATAGGGCGCTCTTTGGTGACTTTATGTTGTGAAATACGACTAGGAATTTAGTTTTTAAAAAAACAACTTATGACTCTTCGTACACGCCCTCCAAGCGGTCTTCCAGATCCTCTTCCGCGCGCTTGAGTTGGGCCAAGGTCGCCTCATCAGGCTTCCAGAAATCCCGATTCGACGCTTCCAGCAATCGGGTCGCCATCCTTGCAGCGGCCGTCGGGTTGAGCTTCGCCATGCGCTCGCGCATCTCAGGGTCGAGCATGAATGTCTCAGTCAGTTTTTGATAGACCCAAGGCTGGACCTGACCCGTCGTCGCCGACCAGCCCATGGTATTGGTCACATGCAATTCGATCTGTCGCACGCCCTCGTAACCATTTTTAAGCAGTCCTTCGTACCATTTCGGATTGAGCATGCGGGTACGCGTTTCCAAAGCCACTTGCTCGGTCAAGGTGCGAACGGTACCGCTGCCCTTGGTTTGATCGCTGATGTAAACAGGTGCCACTGCTGCATCTGGCCCTTTAGCGCTCTTGACGGCACGGCTGATTCCTCCGAGCGTATCGAAATAGGTATCGATAGTAGTCACGCCTACCTCAACTGAATCCAGATTCTGATATGCCAAATCGACACCTGACAAAACGCTCTTCAACAAGGCCGTTTGTTGTACAGCTCGCCCAGTTACACCATAAGCAAAACCCTTGCGCTTGGTATAAGTTTCGGCGAGTTCATCTTCATCATCCCAGCGGCTGTTATCAACCAATTGACTGACATTTGAGCCGTAGGCGCCCTCTGCATTACCAAACACCCGTAGCGCCGCAGTTTCAAGATCACATCCATGCTGGGCTTGATGAGCAAGTGCATGTTTGCGAATAAAATTCATCTCAGTCGGCTCATCTGCGGATGCGGCCAAGAAGGCCGCTTCAGCCAGTAGCTTGATTTGTAGTGGCAGTAGATCGCGGAAAATGCCGGACAAGGTGATCACGACATCAATCCGTGGCCGCCCTACTTCCTCCAATGGCAGCAGCTCGGCGCCGGTCATTCGACCATAGCTGTCGAAGCGTGGCTTAGCGCCCATCAGCGCGAGCGCCTGAGCGATTGGAGCGCCTTCATTTTTTAAATTATCGGTGCCCCACAACACCATCGCCACGGTTTCAGGCAACGGATTTCCATCCTGCATATGGCGTACGAGCAGCGTCTCAGCCATGCGCTTGCCATCCTTTACCGCGAATGAACTCGGCAATCGGAAGGGATCAAAGCCATGAAGATTGCGACCGGTGGGCAAAATTTCCGGCGTACGGATCAAATCACCGCCGGGCGCCGGCCGCACGTAGCGCCCATCCAATGCATGCAAAATCCCGTTGATTTCATTGTCTTCACACATGACTCGATCAATCGCGGCGAGCGATTTCATCAGCTCAACGTGCTCGGGTGGAATGTCTGCTGATTTGCTATCGGTCAGCATGGATTGAATCATCGTGCGAAGCTCGGGGCTTGCCTGCACGCCATGAGAGGCATCGGCCACTGACAGCAGCATCTCGGTACGCTCTGATACCGACATGAGCTTGCCGATGACATGCAGACCTTCGGGGATCAGCGTGTATTCAAACTCGAGCACATCGTTGTAGAGCTTCTGCATTTTTTCTTCTGCATCGTCGCCCCAAGCTGGCTCCATAGCAGCCAGCTCCAGTTCAGCAGCCTGGGTCTGAACTAATATCGTTAGCTCTGCCCGCTCGGACTCCGATTCCGGATCCAGTCCACGCAGACGTTCGAGCGAGGCCTTTAGGTCGACCAGACCACTGTACAAACCTGCCTGGGCAATCGGCGGCGTCAGGTAGCTGATCAGCGTTGCTGCAGCACGCCGCTTGGCAATCATGCCCTCTGAAGGGTTGTTTGATGCATACAGGTAGAAGTTAGGCAGATCACCAATCAGACGGTCCGGCCAGCAATCACCTGACATGCCGGCCTGTTTGCCTGGCATGAATTCAAGCGCACCATGCGTACCAAAATGCAAAACCGCTGAAGCACCAAAATCTTCGCGCAAGTAACGATAGAACGCAGAAAACGCATGCGTGGGCGCAAAGCCCTTCTCGTACAGCAATCGCATTGGATCACCCTCGTGACCGAAGGCTGGCTGAACAGCCACCAGAACGTTGCCGAATTGTGCGCCGAAGACAAAAATTGACCTTCCATCACTTTGATGCGGCCCCGGCGCCGGGCCCCAATGCTCTTCGATTTCTTTCAACCATCGCTCGCGCCGCACATGATCATCAGCGGAAATCGTCGCGTGCACATTCGCCATAGCACCATAGGTTTCGGCATTGCCTTTGAGGACTCGGTCGCGCAAATCATCGACATTCTCAGGCATATCAATCGTGTAGCCTGCCTCCTTCATGGAAGACAGCATATTGAACATCGATTCAAATACCGAAAGGAATGCTGCCGTTCCTGTCGCACCTGCGTTAGGCGGGAAATTGAATATAACTGCTGCAATTTTCTTATCTGCCCGCTCGGCTCGCCGTAGATTAATGAGCTTGCCGACGCGTGTCGCCAACATGTCGGCGCGCTCACTGCAGACTTGCATGTCGTGCTCATTGGTAGATGCCGGGAATACGCAACGGCGACTGCATCCGGTACATTGATCCCCTGCACCCGTGCTGCGACCGCCAAACACAATGGGGCCTGTCGAACCATCGAGC
>CANKWG010000022.1 GCA_947487325.1 Oxalobacteraceae bacterium
CGGCGCTCTAAATAGCTTCTTATTTTTTACTGTCAGAGTTCGCTGGGGTGACGGAATTTAAAGTGGTTACCTTGAAAATTGTCGCCTTGTTGAAAGCTGGAGTGACGGAATTCAAAGTGAGTACCTTAGAAAACGTCACCCCAGCCACCGCCCCAGCGAAAGCTGGGGGAAAGCTGGGGGAAAGCTGGGGTCCATGGTCACTCTGTGGAAAACTTAGCCATCCATCCGATAAAGTGCAGGGCGCCAAATCGCTGATGTCATTCCGACATCGCCCTGAAGTCCGTACTTCGCCGCTATAATCCCGCCTGTTTTTTCTGCGGAGATGTCCGCGCCAAACGGAGATGGCATGAACACCTTGATGATCTTTGTCGTGCTCTACCTGCTGATCTCGGTGGCACTGGGTCTGTATGCGGCACGACGCGTGAAGACCGCAAGCGATTATGCCAATGCAGGACGTTCGCTCCCTTTGCCCGTGGTGATTGCCACGGTATTTGCAACTTGGTTTGGTTCGGAAACCGTATTGGGAATTCCCGCCCGCTTTGCCGAGCATGGTTTGGTCGGAGTGGTCGAGGATCCGTTTGGCGCATCGCTTTGTCTGATCTTCGTCGGCCTTTTCTTCGCGCGACGTTTGTATCGCATGAATCTGCTGACTATCGGGGACTATTACAAGCAGCGTTACAACCGGCCGGTCGAGATCATGGTCTCGCTTTGCATCGTGACCTCTTATCTGGGGTGGGTTTCGGCACAGATTACCGCTATGGGTCTGGTATTCAATATTTTGACTAACGGCGCCATCTCCCTTTCAGCCGGCATGATCATGGGTTCGACCATCGTACTGACTTACACACTGTTTGGCGGCATGTGGGCGGTGGCGCTGACAGATTCATTTCAGATGACGCTGATTATCGCCGGCCTCTTGTACATTGTCTGGGTGATTGCCGGCGAAGCGGGTGGAGCGGGTGTCGTGATTACGCATGCGAATCAGGCTGGCAAGCTTAATTTCCTGCCTGAACTCACGTTGCCAGCGATACTGGCGTTCATTGGGGCCGCCGTCACGATCATGTTTGGCTCTATACCGCAGCAGGATGTATTTCAGCGAGTCATGTCGGCGCGCTCTGAAGGTTCAGCCGCCACGGGTGCGGTTATTGGTGGCTCGATGTATTTCCTGATTGCCTTCATCCCGATGTTTCTGGTGTATGCGGCGCAGATGATTGATCCGGCGATGTTTACTTCGCTGATCGAAGACGATCCGCAGAAAATCCTGCCCACACTTATCCTGACCCACACGCCGGTGTTTGCGCAGATATTGTTCTTTGGTGCGCTTCTGTCGGCCATCATGTCGACCGCCAGCGGCACCTTGCTGGCGCCCAGTATCACGCTCACCGAAAACATCATTCGTGAAATCCGGCCGATGTCGGATCGTCAACTGCTGATGACCACCCGTGTCGTCGTGGTTTGTTTCACCGTCATCGTCACCACCTTCGCGCTCGTGTCTCAGGGCATGCCAATCTACGAAATGGTCGGCAATTCCTACAAAGTGCCATTGGTGGGCGCCTTTATTCCGCTCGTGATGGGCCTCTATTGGAAACGCGCCACGACGCAGGGCGCTTTATGCTCCGTCATTGGCGGGCTGGGTAGCTGGCTGCTGATGGAAGTCTTCGGCGGTGAATCGATCTGGCCGCCCCAGCTGGTTGGCTTGCTGGTTGCCTTTCTGGGCATGATTGTCGGCTCCTTGCTGCCTGAGCGCCAAAAGCTCGTCGCATGATTGTCTGTAGTGTCTGTTTGAAAAGTACAATTTTCAAACAGACACCGGCTCGACAAGCGCGGATTCACACGACGAGACTCCCTAGAAACCCCTTATAATTCAAGGTTTTCGAAATTTTGCAGGGAGGGGAGCAACAATGCCGATTTATGCCTATCGCTGCGAAGCATGCGGCTTCGCGAAGGACGTACTGCAAAGTATTTCCGCCGCGCCTTTGACCGACTGCGAATCCTGCGGCAAATCTGAATTCCGCAAGCAAGTCACCGCAGCCGGCTTTCAGCTCAAGGGCAGTGGCTGGTACGTCACTGATTTCCGTAACGGCGCCACGCCTGCGGCGAAGGCCGATGCCAACCCCGCTGGTACGACCGCACCCGCGACTGCAGCGGCAACGACTGCAGCAACGACAACGACGACAGCAGCACCTTCGACATCCGCCGCTAGTGCAACGCCTGCTGCAGCAAGCACAACGCCAACCCCTGCGGCCAGCTAAAAACTGAACTCATGCGCAAATACTTCATCACCGGTTTACTGGTTCTCGTACCGCTCGTGATCACCCTCTGGGTGCTCAATCTCATCATCGGTACGCTCGATCAGTCCTTGCTGCTGCTGCCACCGCATTGGCGCCCCGAATTGCTGCTGGGTTTCAACCTCCCCGGTGTGGGCACGATACTGACGCTGGTGATCATTTTCATCACCGGTCTGGTGACCCGTAATTTCATCGGCAACCGGCTGCTGCTGCTGTGGGAGTTACTGCTCCAGCGTATTCCAGTGGTCAATTCGATTTACTCCAGCGTCAAGCAGGTCTCCGATACCCTCTTTTCCTCTTCGGGTAACGCGTTTCGCAAGGCGCTCTTGGTGCAGTATCCGCGCGAAGGCGTCTGGACCATTGCCTTTCAGACCGGCGTACCTGGTGGTGATGTTAAAAATCATCTCAGTGGCGATTACGTCAGCGTGTATGTGCCGACTACGCCCAATCCCACGTCCGGTTTTTTTCTCATGCTCAAGCGTGAAGAAACGATAGAACTCAACATGAGCGTTGACGAAGCGCTCAAGTACATCGTCTCCATGGGCGTGGTGGCGCCGCCACCGTCCGTCAACAAAGCTGCAGGGCCAGCGACCAGCGCGACGCCCGAAGTGACCAATCACTAACCAATCACCGATACAAGATAGAAGCGAGACCGAACAAGATGTCAATGCGAACACATTACTGCGGCCTGACCAACGAGACACTGATGGGCCAGACAGTCAGCCTGTGCGGCTGGGTGCATCGCCGCCGCGACCATGGTGGCGTCATTTTTATTGATCTACGCGACCGCGAAGGTCTGGTGCAGATAGTCTGCGATCCGGATCGCGCCGACATGTTCAAAGCCGCCGAATCCGTGCGTAATGAATTTTGCTTGCGCATCACCGGTCTAGTACGCGCCCGTCCGGAAGGCACCGACAATGCCAACCTCACCTCCGGCAAGATCGAAGTGTTGTGCCATGAACTCGAAGTCCTCAATCCTTCAGTCACGCCACCGTTCCAGCTCGATGATGAAAATCTCTCCGAGACCACGCGTCTGACGCATCGTGTACTCGATTTGCGTCGTCCGCAGATGCAATACAACCTGCGCCTGCGCTATAAAGTCACGATGGAAGTACGCAAGTTTTTGGATGAGCATGGTTTCATCGATATCGAAACACCCATGCTCACCAAATCCACACCCGAAGGCGCGCGCGATTATCTCGTGCCATCACGTGTGAATGCCGGACATTTCTTCGCACTGCCTCAGTCGCCGCAGTTATTCAAGCAATTACTGATGGTCTCGAACTTTGATCGTTACTATCAGATCACCAAATGCTTCCGCGACGAAGACCTGCGTGCTGATCGTCAGCCTGAATTTACCCAGATCGACTGCGAAACCTCGTTCATGTCTGAACAAGAAATTCGTGATCTGTTCGAAGGCATGATTCGTAAAACCTTCAAGAACGCACTTAACGTTGATCTGCCCGATCCTTTCCCGATGATGGATTTCGCCACTGCGATGGCGAAGTACGGCTCCGACAAACCGGACATGCGTGTACAGCTCGAATTCACCGAGCTGACCGACGTGATGAAGGATGTGGACTTCAAAGTCTTTTCCGGCGCCGCCAATATGGAAGGCGGTCGTGTCGTCGGTTTGCGCGTGCCCGGCGGCGCAAATGAAAACGGCGGTATGCCCCGTTCCGAAATTGACGCCTACACGCAATTCGTTGCCATTTACGGTGCCAAAGGTCTTGCCTACATCAAGGTCAACGAAAAAGCCAAAGGTCGCGATGGTCTGCAGTCACCGATCGTCAAAAACATTCATGACGCTGCACTAGCGCAGATCCTCGAGCGCACTAGTGCGCAGGATGGCGACTTGATTTTCTTCGGCGCCGACAAAGCTAAAGTGGTCAACGATGCGATTGGCGCGCTGCGCGTCAAAATTGGTCACAGTGATTTTGGTCGTAAAAACGGCTTGTTCGAAGACGCCTGGCGTCCGCTGTGGGTAGTTGACTTCCCGATGTTCGAATTCGATGAAGACGCGAACCGCTGGAATGCGCTGCACCACCCGTTCACCGCACCCAAAGCAGGCCATGAAGATTTCATCAGCACCGATCCCGGCAAAGCCATTGCGCAAGCCTATGACATGGTCTTGAATGGTTGGGAACTCGGCGGTGGATCAGTTCGTATTCATCGCGCTGATGTGCAAAGCAAAGTGTTCACTGCACTCAATATCGGCGAAGAAGAAGCGCGACTCAAATTCGGCTTCTTGCTCGACGCGCTTCAGTACGGCGCGCCGCCGCATGGTGGTTTGGCTTTCGGCCTCGACCGTATCGTCACCATGATGACGGGTGCCGAATCCATTCGCGATGTGATTGCCTTCCCCAAAACGCAGCGTGCGCAATGCTTGCTGACACAGGCGCCATCCGAAGTGGATGAGAAGCAATTGAAAGAACTGCACATCCGTCTGCGTGCTGTGGAGCCTGTAGTAAAGGGCTGATGTCTTATATGGCGTCGCGGCACGCGCTGCGACGCCATTGTCTTGCAGTGGTTTTCTGCATTCTCGCCACCCATCCCATAGCATGTCGCCGTAACCGCATCGACCTACCTGAAGCCGCCGCGCTGTAGTTTTGCGATGTGTCCCTCGCCGCAGCAATAGCGAGGTAAACAGGGCATAATGATTTCAGCATTCAACAGCTTGTGGTCTTATGCCTGCTCCCAAAATCCCCGAATCCGTTCTCGTCGTCATTCACACTGCTGACTTGCAGGTGCTGCTGCTTGAGCGCGCCGATAAGCCCGGCTTCTGGCAATCCGTCACGGGTTCCAAAGATGCGCTCGATGAACCGCTGATGACGACCGCAATACGAGAAGTGCATGAGGAAACTGGCATCCTGATTGGCAGTGACCATGTGCCTGCGAAAAACCTTCGGGACTGGCAACTTTCTAATGTGTATGAAATCTATCCGGTCTGGCGTCATCGCTACGCCGAGGGTGTGACGCATAACACCGAGCATGTATTCGGTTTGTTGGTGCCGCCTGACCTCCCCGTACAGTTAGCCGAGCGTGAGCATCTACAGTATCGTTGGCTTTCTTGGCGCGAGGCGGCGGATCAATGTTTTTCACCGTCCAATGCTGAGGCTATCCTGCAATTGCCTCAGCACTGCTAAGCCTCTCAACATCTGATGTCTCCAGCATGAAACTTCGCATCGCTACCTGGAATATTCACAAAGGCGTGAGCACCGTCGGTACACGACCGCGCGTCCATGGCATCAAGCAGGCCATCACGGCCATGGCGTCCGACATCTTGTTTCTTCAGGAAGTACAGGGACGACATGATTTGCTCGCATTGCGGCACGCAGGTAAATGGCCGGCACAGGCGCAGCATGAATTTCTGGCAGGTGATACCCATCATTTCGCTTACGGCATGAACGCAGTTTACGATCATGGCCATCACGGTAATGCGCTGCTGTCGTGTTTTCCGATTGAATCATCGTTTAATCATGACGTATCCGATCATGCGTTCGAGTCGCGCGGCATTTTGCATTGCGTGCTGCATCTCGGCGATATTCCCGTGCATTGCTATGTGATTCATCTGGGTTTGTTTGCGGGCAGCCGCTTGCGTCAGACAGAGGCATTGATCGAAGCCGTTACCTCGACCGCACCTGCCGAGGCACCGCTGCTGATTGCGGGTGATTTCAATGATTGGACCAATGCGCTCAGCAAGACACTCCGCGATCGGCTTCATGTGGCAGAGGTCTTCGATCAGAAATTATCTTCACGTAGCTTTGGAACGTATTTGCGCAGATTGTCAGGCCGTGGGCCAAAAAAAACACCGGCGCGTACTTTTCCAGCAGCGATGCCTGTCCTTCAACTCGACCGCGTTTATGTACGTGGATTTGATGTCCACAGTGCACAAGTACTGCATGGTGCGAGTTGGGCACGACTTTCCGATCACGCGCCTATCGTGGCCGAGTTGAGCCTGCAAGCATCTCCGACGTTGAGCAAAACATTGCATGAATCCCGAGAAGAGCAGCATGTCGGCCACAAGTTATAGTCGCAGCAATCACCTGTCGCTGCTGCATCGTGGTGCAGAGTTTTTCCCGGCGCTGATTCACGCGATCGATTCTGCGAGCGTCGAGATTTATCTCGAGACGTATATCTTTGCGGTTGATGACACCGCCAATCAAGTCAGAGACGCGCTCATACGTGCGGCATCGCGCGGTGTGATGGTGTATGTGCTGGTAGATTGGTTGGGTACCGGCAGGTCAAACGTGGCCTTGTTGCAGGCTAAATTTGAGCCGTCAGGTGTTCACTTCGTCGCATTCAATCCCTGGTTTCAGCGCGGTATTGCGCGAACCCATCGCAAAATAGTCGTGATTGATCAGCGTCTCGCTTTTCTCGGTGGTCTAAACATCAACGATGATCTGATTTCCGACGACGATAGTGGTATGCGCTTGCCAGCACCGCGCTGGGATTTTGCAGTCAGTATCATCGGGCCGCTGGTGGATGATGTCCATGCGGAAGTCGCCACGCAATGGAAGCGGCAGTCCTCCCAAACGCTGCGCCGCCGACTGGGCCAATTACGCCAATTACGCCAGTGGTATGCATCACGTCCCAGTGTGCAGTGGCAGGTAGCTGAGGCGGCGCTAGTGGTACGAGATAATCTTCGCAATCGTGTGGCCATTGAGCGCCAGTTGTTGCAAGCGCTTGGGCGCGCGCACCATAGCGCCGTACTGGTGACGCCCTATTTTGCGCCGGGCCGAAAATTGCGTCGTGCGCTGCTGCATGCAGCGACGCGTGGTGTGGACATCACCCTCTTGATCGGTGTGGGACAGTTTGTGATGCAGGATGCGGTAGCGCAGTCGTTTTATCCGCGCTTTATTCACGCTGGGATTCGCCTTGTGGAATATCGCGCGACTCAGCTGCATGCCAAAGCGGCGGTCGTTGATGATGCATGGGCGACGCTGGGCTCGAGTAATTTTGATGGCCTATCGTTGTTCGTCAATCATGAAGCCAACATCATCGTTCGTGATGCTAACTTCTCGATGGTGCTGCGCGACACCATCGCGCGTGGTGTGGCCGAGGGAACGACCATCACGGCTGAGGATGTTGCGCAGTTCTCATGGCTGCGGCGCGTCGGAAATCGATTGGCTTTCCTGCTTTATCGCGCAGTACTGAAAATTATCACCGCAGGCCGATACACCAAATAAGCACTGGGCTACTCGTCCCGAAAATCTCTACAATGCCGCCATGGACGAATCTATCCGAATCGATAAATGGTTGTGGGCGGCGCGCTTTTTCAAGACGCGCTCACTGGCGACGGACGCTGTTGAGCGCGGACGGGTCCGCTTGAATGGGGATCGCTGCAAACCGGCGCGCAGTATTCGTTGCGGTGACTTGCTCGATATCGACAACGGCAGCACCGAATGGCAGGTACGGGTGATTGCCTTGTCCGACCAGCGTGGACCTGCCCCGGTGGCGCAGGCGCTCTACGCAGAAACCGAAGATGGCGTGCGTCAGCGCGAGCAGCGCGCGGAGCAGCGCAAAGTTTTCAGTGAGCCCGGCGAGGCCATACGTGGCCGGCCGACCAAGCGCGACAGGCGCATGATTGAGCGGTCGCGTGGCTGAGAGCCATCTGTCTCGTCAGGTCGCCCGCAATAGGCTCTGAGCGCGTGTTTCAGTGCATAATAGGACGGTCGTTCTATTGTGCTGTCCGGAGTCCTCCCATGATCGAAGTGCTTCATAAACCCCTGCGTAAAGGCGAGCAAACTCGCGCGAGCATCTTGGACGTGGCGCTCGACCTTGCCAGTCGCGAGGGGCTCGAAGGTTTGACGATCGGCGTGCTGGCCGAGCGCATGAGCATGAGCAAATCCGGCGTCTTTGCACATTTTGGTTCGCGCGAAGATTTGCAGATTGATGTGCTGAAGCTCTATCACCAGCAATTTGAACAAGAAGTTTTTTATCCCAGCCTGCGAGAGCCGCGCGGGTTGCCGCGCTTGCAAAGTTTGTTTAGCCGCTGGATAGCGCGCGTCAGTCTCGAGATTGCTTCCGGTTGTATCTACATCAGCGGTGCGGTGGAATACGATGACCGTCCTGGGCCGATACGCGAACATTTGGTCACCATGGTTCGTACCTGGCAACTGGCGCTGCAACGTGCTGCGCAGCAAGCGGTTGATGAACATCACTTAGCGCCTGACACCGATACACAGCAGCTGGTCTTTGAAATGTATGGGCTTGTGCTTGCCTTACATCATGATGCACGCTTCATTCGCAGTCCGGGCTGCGTCGATCGAGCGCATGCGGGCTTTGCCCGCCTGATTGCATCGACCCGTGTCCCGTAAGCGCGGCCCGGTGCGACACATGTTAATGCATCGACGATCTATGTTTTTGTAAAAAAACATCCTAATAGCCATCAAAAAAAGCTAGCCTCATCGCCACCGCGTATTTCATCTCAGGAGATCTCCATGCCCAGTTACAGCGCACCCTTGCGTGACATGCAATTCGTACTGCATGAATTGCTCGAGGTTGATACCGCTCTTGCGGCCTTGCCCGCGCATGCAGGTCTGGATACCGCGACGATCAATCAGGTGCTGGAAGAGGGTGGCAAATTTGTCGCCGAGGTAATTTTTCCGCTCAATCACAGCGGTGATCGCGAAGGCTGTCACTTCAATGCAGAAACGCACACCGTAACCACACCCCAGGGATTCGCTGACGCTTACCGTCGGTATGTGGATGCGGGTTGGCCGTCCCTGTCCTGCGATCCTGAATTTGGCGGACAGGGCTTGCCCATGGTCCTCAACAATGCCTTCTATGAAATGCTGAACTCGGCCAATCAGGCCTGGACCATGTACCCCGGCCTTTCGCATGGCGCGTATGAATGCCTGCATGCCCATGGCACCCCAGAGCAGCAAGCGCTCTACCTGCCAAAGCTGGTGTCGGGTGAGTGGACCGGCACCATGTGTCTGACCGAAGCGCATTGCGGTACGGATCTGGGTTTGCTGAGAACCAAAGCGGTGCCCGAGGCTGATGGCAGCTACCGCCTTACAGGCAACAAGATTTTTATCTCGGCCGGCGAGCATGATCTGGCCGCCAATATCGTGCATCTGGTGCTGGCGCGACTGCCGGATGCGCCGCCCGGCACCAAAGGTATTTCGCTTTTTGTGGTGCCCAAATTTGTGCCGAATGCGCAGGGTCAGCCGGGCGAACGTAATGCCATTACTTGTGGCGCGATCGAACACAAAATGGGCATTCATGGTAACGCTACCTGCCAGATCAATCTTGATGGCGCTACCGGTTGGCTGATCGGCGAGCCGCATCGCGGACTCAACGCCATGTTTGTGATGATGAATGCCGCTCGTCTTGGCGTGGGCATGCAGTCACTTGGCCTGACGGAAGTCGCGTATCAGAATGCGCGCGCCTATGCGCTCGAGCGCGCACAGGGCCGTAGCTTAACGGGCCCGAAATCTGAATCTCAGCCCGCCGATACCATCATCGTGCATCCGGATGTACGTCGCATGCTGCTCACCGCGCGTGCGTTTGCCGAGGGTGGACGTGCATTCACCTCGTATGTGGCGTTGATGATTGATCGCGAATTGAATCACCCCGATGAAGATGAGCGCAAGCAAGCCGCTGATGAGGTGGCGTTGCTCACACCGATCATCAAAGCCTTCCTCACTGATAACGCATGGATCGCGACTTCCGAAGCACTGCAAGTCTTTGGTGGCCATGGCTACATTGCCGAATGGGGTATGGAGCAATATGTGCGCGATGCACGCATCAACATGATCTATGAAGGTACCAACACCATACAGTCGCTAGATCTGCTGGGCCGTAAAGTGCTGATGGACAACGGTGAAAAGCTGCGCGCCTTCGGCGATAAGATTAAATCCTTCATCGATGAGAACGGTACCGATGAAGCGATGTCTGAATTCATCACACCGCTGGCAGATATCGGTGACAAGGTCACCAAACTGACGATGGAAATTGGTATGAAAGCATTTCAGAATCGCGATGAAGTCGGTGCAGCTGCCGTACCGTATTTGCGTGTGCTGGGGCATCTGGTGTTTGCATATTTCTTTGCTCGCATGGCAAAAATTGCGCTGGAAAAATCATCGAGCGATGATGATTTTTATCAGGCCAAGCTCGGCGTCGCTCGGTTTTACTTCGCACGACTGCTGCCCGAGACAGCGATGCTGATACGACAGGCACGTTCGGGTGCTGGCACGCTGATGGCGATGGATGCTAATTTATTCTGATTGATCACTATGTCCACTGCACCCATCCGAAAAGTCGCAATCCTTGGTGCTGGTGTCATGGGGGTGCAAATCGCTGCACACTGCATCAATGCCCGTGTGCCCGTCATTCTTTATGATTTACCCGGCAAGCCCGATCAGCCACGTAATGCGCTTGCTCAGCGGGCAGTCGATAGCCTGAAAAAAATCAATCCCGCGCCATTGGCTGACAATGATCAGGCGGGATTAATCGAAGTCGCCAATTTTGATGATGATCTGCATCGGTTGGCAGAAGTCGATTTGTTGATCGAGGCGATCGCCGAGCGCATGGACTGGAAGCATGCGCTCTACCAAAAAATCGCTGCCCATATTCCGGCGCATGCGATTTTTGCGACCAATACCTCGGGGCTTTCCATCAATGCCCTATCGTCTGTACTTGATGAAAATTTGCGCACACGCTTTTGCGGCGTGCATTTTTTCAATCCACCGCGCTATATGCATTTGGTCGAACTGATCAAGACCTTGCATACCAGCGCCGATATTCTGGATCAGCTTGAATCGTTTCTCACCACGACCCTCGGTAAAGGCGTTGTGCGGGCAATCGATACCCCGAATTTCATTGCGAATCGCGTCGGTATTTTTGGCATGCTGGCGATCATCCGTGAAGCGGAAGCATTCGGACTTTCTTATGATTTGGTTGACGACCTCACCGGCACGCGTTTAGGGCGCGCCAAATCAGCTACGTTTCGCACCGCCGATGTGGTCGGCCTCGATACGCTAGGGCATGTGATTGACACCATGCAGCGTAACTTGCCGGATGATGCTTTTCATGCGCTGTACCAGAGCCCCGCCGTGCTGCAGCGGCTGATTGGCGAAGGCCATCTAGGTCAGAAATCTGGCGCTGGTTTTTATAAAAAATCAGGCAAAGACATTTTGAGACTGGATGCGGTCAGTCATAGCTATGTGCCATCAGGTGCGAAGGCCGACGATCTGATCGTTCGCATGCTCAAAGAAAAAGATCCAGCCAAGCGCATCAAAGCCTTGCATGATGCAAGCCATCCGCAAGCGAAATTTTTATGGGCGATCTTGCGTGATGCCTTTCATTACATCGCCGTACATTTGCATGCCATTGCCGATAATGCGCGTGATGTCGATTTTGCGTTGCGTTGGGGTTTTGGCTGGCAGCAGGGACCGTTCGAACTCTGGCAGGCAGCGGGCTGGCAGCAGATCGCGCATTGGGTGAAAGAAGATATCGATGCTGGACACGCGCTGTCTTCGGCGCCCTTGCCGGACTGGGTGTTTGACGGACGTGAGGGCGTGCATCGTCCCGAAGGATCGTGGTCAGCTTCGCAGCAGACTTACGTACCGCGTTCGCATTTGCCTGTGTATGCGCGTCAGCAGTTCCGTGCATCAGTTGTCGGTGATGATCACCTCAGCCCTGCGGTAGCTGGTACGACCGTGCATGAAGATGCCTCGGTTCGGCTTTGGCATATGAACGACGATGTACTGATTCTGTCGTTCAAAACCAAGCTGCATGTGATGGGACCGGACGTCATCGCCGGTATCGAACGTGCTGTGTCCGAGGCTGAGAAAAAATACCGGGCATTGGTGATCTGGCAAACCGATGCTGCCGAGGGCGGCGCATTTTCGGCGGGTGCAGATTTACAAGCCATGCTGCCGGTATTCATGATGGGTGGTGTGAAGGCCATCGAACCGGTGGTTGCGAATTTTCAGCGCGCGATGATGCGCATCAAATATGCGAGTGTGCCGGTGGTGGCGGCTGTGGGTGGTATCGCACTCGGTGGCGGCTGCGAACTGATGCTGCATGCAAGCCGACGTGTGGCTTTACTGGAGTCGTACGCGGGATTAGTGGAAGTCGGTGTCGGTTTGCTGCCATCTGGCGGCGGCCTGAAAGAAATCGCGCTGCGTTCTGCACAGGAAGCGAAAGGTAATGACATCTTCCCGTTTCTCAAAGATCGTTTCATGCACGCGGCCACCGCAGCGGTCGCTAAATCAGCGCATGAAGCACGTCGCATGGGTTATCTGCAAAGCGATGATGTGATTGTTCTGCATGCGCATGAGCTATTACATGTGGCGATCACACAGGCGCTGGCATTGGCCGATGCAGCGTATCGTCCGCCGTTGCCTACGCTGATCCCGGTGACCGGCCGCTACGGCATTGCCACCATCCGCGCACAGCTGGTGAATATGCGCGAAGGTGGTTTCATCTCTGCGCATGACGAGCACATTGCGACCTTGATTGCCGATGTGGTGTGCGGTGGTGATATCGAGCCGGGCAGTCGGGTGAGTGAGCAGTGGTTGCTGGACAAGGAGCGTGCGGCATTCATGTCCTTGCTAGCGCATCCGAAAACGCAAGAGCGGATTATGGGCATGCTGCAGACGGGCAAGCCGGTGAGGAACTAGCGCATCGTTCAGAGAAATGGCTGATAAGCGTTATTAGTGAGATGAAATAAAAACTGTCATCACTTGCATGTGATGACTGCTGCGTGGGCGGATCGCATGCGATCCGAATTCCCCACTCGCTCCCGGCGAAAGCCGGGATCCATGCCTCCTCACAAAGAACAAACGATCAGAGCCAAGTCTCTTGTAAAAGCCAGTGTATTGAACACCCGGAGCACACCACCATGAGCAAACAACGCCAAGAAGCCTACATCATCGCCGCAACCCGCACCCCCATCGGCAAAGCACCACGCGGCGTCTTTAGGCATGTACGTCCCGATGATCTACTCGTGCACACGATACATGCAGCGCTCGCACAAGTACCCAATCTCGATCCGGTCACCATTGAAGACGCCATCATCGGATGCGCATTCCCCGAAGCTGAACAGGGTTTGAATCTCGCTCGCATGGCTGTGCTGCTGGCAGGTTTACCCAAAACAGTCGCGGGCGTCACCGTCAATCGTTACTGCGCCTCTGGCATCACCGCTATTGCCATGGCAGCTGATCGCATACGTACCGGCGAAGCCGATGTGATGATCGCCGGCGGCGTTGAATCCATGTCCATGATTCCCATGCCCGGACATCATCCGTCGATGAACATGGGTATCTTCAAAGACGACAATATCGGTATGGCTTATGGCATGGGTCTGACGGCAGAGAAGGTCGCGCAGCAATGGAAGATCAGTCGAGACGATCAGGATGCCTTCGCGCTCGAATCGCATCGTCGAGCCATCGCTGCACAACAAAGCGGTGAGTGTGTCGATGAAATAACGCCTGTCGAAGTCGTGGAAAAATTTCCTGATCTGAGTGGCAGCCAGATACAAACAAGCACCAAGACCGTATCGCAAGATGAAGGTGCTCGCGCTGATACCAGTCTGGAGGCGCTAGCCAAACTCAAACCCGTGTTCGCCGCCAAGGGCACGGTCACCGCAGGTAATAGCTCGCAAACGTCGGATGGTGCCGGCGCGTTGATTCTGGTGAGTGAAAAAATACTCAAGCAATTTAATCTGCAGCCGCTGGCGCGTTTTGTGTCTTTTGCAGTGAAAGGCGTACCACCAGAGATCATGGGCATCGGCCCCAAAGAAGCCATACCCGCAGCGCTTCGGCTGGCCGGACTCACGCTGGATCAGATGGATTGGATAGAGCTCAATGAAGCGTTTGCAGCGCAAGCGCTCGCCGTGCGTCAGGATCTGGGCTTGGATCCGGCAAAGATCAATCCGCTGGGCGGCGCGATTGCGCTCGGCCATCCACTGGGTGCCACCGGCGCGATACGCGCAGCCACGCTCATCCACGGACTGCGCCGCCGCCAACTGAAATACGGTATGGTGACGATGTGTGTTGGTGCTGGTATGGGGGCCGCGGGGATTTTTGAGCGATGCTAATCACAAAGCTAAATTCGATCGTGAATCGGCATAAACCCGAGAAATGAATATATGCTCACTAGCAAAGTAAAGACACTGGATCCCGGCGCAGGCCGGGATCCAGTGGCTTTCGTTGTGCACCAGCTGAATTTGAAAATGAAAAATACAAAGCATCATTAAATACCAATCCATGCAGCGCCCTATTAAAAAATAAACCGTAAAAAACAATGTCCATAAAATTCCACATCGCCGATGGCATCGCCACACTCGCCTTTGATCGCCCCGACAAAAAAAATGCCATCACCCGTGCGATGTACCAATCGCTGTCTGACGGACTAACAAGCGCCGCCAACGATAAGTCCGTACGCGCTATCGTGATTACAGGCGAGGGCGGCATCTTCACCGCCGGTAACGATGTCGAAGAATTTCTGAAATATCCGCCGCAACCCGGTGATTCGCATGTCACGCTGTTCATGAACGCACTGCGTGACGCAGAAAAGCCCGTCATTGCGTCAGTCAGCGGTATGGCGATCGGTATCGGTACGACCCTACTTATGCATTGCGATCTGGTGTACGCCACAGAGAACGCGCGTTTTGCGATGCCCTTCACGCAACTGGGGCTGTGTCCCGAGTTTGCGTCGAGTTGCCTGTTCCCTCGACTGGCAGGTTATCAGCGTGCTGCAGAAAAATTATTGTTCGGTGAAGCCTTCGCAGCAGATGAAGCGGTGCAGATGGGCCTGGTTAACAAAGCGATGCCAGCAGATGCCTTGCCTTCATTCGTTGCAGCGCAGGCAGCGAAACTGGTCGCACTACCTACGGAATCCTTACGCATTACCAAGCAGCTGATGAAAAAAGATTTCACCGCGGGCGTCGATGGCGCGATGCAGGAAGAGCTGCAACATTTCATGCGGCTGCTTCAAGGGTCCGATGCGAAAGAGGCTTTCTCGGCGTTTCTCGAGAAACGCAAGCCGGTCTTCGGCTAATCGTCAGCTTCACGGTTAATACCTCACCGAGGGATTACAATCGAGTCCGTGAAGCAGACCAGACAGTCGCTGGCGCAGCAATGCGCGGGAGGAAGGTCCGGACTCCATAGAGCAGGGTGACGGCTAACGACCGTCCGCCGTGAGGCGCGGAATAGGGCCACAGAGACGAGTCTTTGGGACCAGCGAGTGGCGAAAGCCACTCGTTGCCCAAAGGGTGAAACGCGGTAACCTCCACCCGGAGCAATCTCAAATAGGCACGCGTTGATGCTGCTCGCTGAGCGTGCGGGTAGAGAGCTTGAGCCCCCGAGTAATTTGGGGCCTAGAGGAATGACTGTCGTCCCTGCCGGGCTTGCCCGGCAGGGAAACAGAATCCGGCCTATCGGTCTGCTTCATTTTCTATCTTCGCTACATCGCGCCGTCCATCTCAAGATCAAGTAACCGGTTGGTCTGATGGCGCCGTCGTTTTGAGCCGACAACATTGCGCTCGCACAGTCTTTCTTTTCAGCGTTTTATCCTATCCTGCATTCCCGCACCAAAACACATGTGTATTACTCAGGTACTACTTTCATTTGTGCATCTAAGTCCTTCATTTCTCAAGGCTATTCTCTTTCAGACTAATCTCAAGTAGTTGCGCTAAGTCCTTGACTTTATTGAAAAAAATCTCACTTTTGTCACTTGATATTCCTTGACCGACAATTCGCGATCCTCTAAAGTGAGCGGCAGTGTGAAAAAGTGTCTTTTTGTGGGGGAAAAGTTTCTCTTTTCCCAGCAAACGGGCGCTGCAGCTGTTTGCGATTTTTTAATGAGCGGGGAGGTAGGCAAGGTGTATCAGGGTGCGTCCGCATTGAGCATGGATGCAAAGGGACGGATGTCTATTCCGGCCCGGCATCGTGACGCCCTGTCGCTGCAGAGCGAAGGCCGTGTCACGCTGACAAAACACCCGCATGGTTGCCTCTTGTTATTCCCCCGTCCTGTCTGGGAAATCCATCGCGAACAAATTGCCGCCTGGCCGATGTCGGCGCGGGCATGGCAGCGCATTTTTCTAGGTAACGCCAGCGACGTTGAGATGGACGGCGCGGGAAGGATTTTGATTTCGCCGGAGTTGCGTGTTGCGGCCGGCATGTCGCGCGAGGTGATGTTGCTGGGCATGGGTAGTCATTTTGAAGTCTGGGATGCCGCGAAACTCGAAGAGAGCGAGTCCCAGGCGATTGCCGCCGGTATGCCCGATGTATTGAACAACTTTTCTTTTTGACGGCAGCACATGAATGACGTCACGGTGCCCGAGTACACGCACCGCACAGTGCTGCTGGATGAGGCGATCGACGCACTCGAGATTCGTGATGCGCGGCGCGATGGGGTTTTCGTTGACGGCACCTTTGGCCGTGGCGGACACAGTAAAAAGATATTGGGCCAATTGTCGGCGCAGGGACGCTTGCTCGCTTTTGATAAGGATACGCAGGCAGTCGCCGTGGCGGAACAGTTTGCCGCTGGAGATCAGCGCTTTTCTATCGTGCACGATAGTTTTGCGACGATGGAAGAAGCCTTGTCTTCGCTTGGTGTAGCGCAAGTCGATGGCGTGTTGATGGATCTGGGTTTGTCGTCACCGCAGGTTGATCAGGCGGCGCGCGGATTC
>CANKWG010000023.1 GCA_947487325.1 Oxalobacteraceae bacterium
GGCATTCACACATCCAGACACGGACGTGTCCCCGATGAGTCTTCCGTTCCCCTACAAAGTGATGTCTGTTGCCCTGGCTGCCTGCCTTGGCGGATGCGCGAGCCAGTCTGAGCTCACGGCTTTGCGCCTTGATCCCGGCAATCCCAAATATCGCAGTGAGGACTGCCAGCGCAGTATTGAAGGTGGCACCGTACATCGCGATATCAAAAGTGTGACCATGGTGGCCACACCGGTTTTGTTGGTCGTCAGCGGCGGGTTATTGTTGCCGGTGCTGGCTGCCAATGCCGGGCTGGACGCGGCAGATCGCATCGATGCATCAAATATGGCGAACCGATGTGGTGGTCGTGGTGAAAGTGGCGCTGAGATTGCTGGCAGTGTTGCTGCCGGCGCTGCACTGGGTGCGGCAACTGGGCTGGCACCAAAATGAGAAGTACTAGGTTGAGAAGCACTACGTTGAGAAGCACCACATTGAAAGATATCCCATTGACCGACCTGCGTGCAATGACGACACGGGTGCTTTGCTCGTTAGCCCTGCTGGCAGTGTGCGGCAGCGCGCACGCGGGTTGGACCAGTATCGGCCGATTCGACCGCGGCGAGTTTTTTATTGACCGCAGCACCATTGAAATCAAAGGTGATCAGCGCGAAGTCTGGAGCATGATGAATTACCGCAATCCGGAAATGCATCCGAATGGGAAAATTTTCCGGTCCACGCGCTCACTGCTGCAAATTCAGTGCAAAGCGAGATTGGCGCGAGGCGTCCACATGTCACATTTCACAGACGCCATGTTAGGTGGTAAGCAGATCAGCAAGATGGGCTCTCTCCCCGAGTGGGATCCTGTACCGCCCGGCACCCCCATGCGGGAAATTCTCGACCTTGTCTGCCGATCGTGACACTACAGGCGGATTGCGCTGGCATCTGCGCGCTTTTTGGCAAAGGCGCCGCTGGCAGTTCACGTCGGCACTGATCGCCGACTGGCTAAAGACTACTCGTCCGGCATCGTCCCATTTACTTCTGATAGGCGGCAGCGCGGGTTGGATGATGTCATCGACCTGGTTGCAGCGTTTTCGGAAAATTGATCTGATCGACGTTGATCCTCATGCGTCCTGGCTGTTTCGACTGAATCACGGTCGTGCCTTGCGCGCGTCAGATTCGCATCTGCAGTTTTTTCAAACGGATGGTCTGAAAGCGCTTGACCATTTGCTCAGGGAGTCACCCGAGGCGACGATTTTTTTCGATAACGTGCTCGGTCAGCATCTCTACCGAGTTGGCGACATGGCGCGTGCCGAATCCGAGCTGCAGCAGATCGCCGCCCGCCTTAAAGGCCGCGATTGGGGCAGTGTGCACGACCTGTACTCCGGCCCTGTGGATAGCAACAGGGCAGTGGCGCAACCGGTATCGCGCTATGACGCGCTCAACGATGCGCAGGGACTGTTGGTGAATGGTTTGCGCGAGACTCCTATGCACAGGCTTTTGCTCTCTCAGGTCGGTGGGCATGATGAGTGGATGGATCATCTGACCTCGGGCATATTCCCCATCGGGACGGCCAGCCAGCTGATTGCTTGGCCTTTCCTGCCGAATTATGCGCACTGGCTACAGGCTGGCTGGGTTGCTGGTTCTGGCTCAAGTTCCGGATGATTTTGTCGATAACAATGAAACGGTAAAATCCATCACCGCCCGGGTAAAACCGGCCGCTCGATTGCAAGAGGATTCAAATGAAATACAAGCTCGTTAGTCTATTTTTGTCGACACTGGTGGCTGTGCCTGCGCTGGCGGCTGGCCCTGAGCCGCATTGGGATTACGATGCTGAAGCCGGTCCGTCGAAATGGGCCAGCGTTGACTCGGCCTTCAAGACCTGCGGTATCGGTAAACGTCAGTCGCCCATCAATATTGAAACCCGCGATGCGGAGAAGGGTGGGCTCAAGCCGATTATGTTCACCTACTTGCCTGGGCCTGCCGAGGTTATCAACAATGGGCACACCATTCAGGTTAACTTGCCCAACTCGGGCACTGCACGTTTCGATGGTCTTGAATACAAGCTAGTGCAATTTCATTTCCACACGCCCAGCGAAGAAAAAATCGACAGCATGGCTCAGCACATGGTGGCGCATTTTGTCCATCGTGCCGGTGACTCCAAACTTGCTGTCGTGGGTGTGTTGTTCAAGTTGGGCAAGGAAAACGCAGCGCTCAAAGTGGTGTTCGACAATCTGCCCCAAAAGCGGGGCCTCAAGTTCGAGATCAAGGAATTTAATCCTGCCGATTTGATTCCTGCGGATCCCACGTATTTTTCCTACCTTGGATCATTGACCACGCCACCTTGTACTGAAGATGTGAAATGGAATGTGATGCGTACACCTATCGAGATTTCGTACGCACAGCTGGCAGCATTCAAAAAGCTTTACAAGATGAATGCGCGTCCGGTTCAGCCTCTCAATGGCCGACGCGTGCAAATGCTGCAGCAATAACGGCAGCTTGAAACTTCGCGGGGGGATGTGACGCTGGGGAGCTTTTATGCTGCGAGGCTGTTTGATTAAACCGTCGCTCAGATCTTGTCGAGCGACTCATGCAGTCGCAGGATTTTTTCCTTGAGCTCAGGGCGAGATTCCATCATGTCACCGTTGGCGAACAAATTTTTTCTCGCTACTGGCTCAACAGGCTTGGGTTGTTCAACGGGTGATTTCATCATGAGATAAATCACCGTCAGCGAGACGCTGAGTATCAACCACACTATCCACACACTGCCGCCGGGTAGCATACCCAGAGTCGCGACACTGCCTAAATCACTTAACCAGCCCGACCAGTTCAGCTTCAGCCACCAGAGAACATTGCCTTGTGACTTGCTGATCCACGCGGATATTGCAAAAAACAGGCTCCAGTTCGCCAGCAGCAGTAGTGCAGAAATGCGGTGTCTGGATTGCATGAACGTGGATCAGCCTTTGAGCGTGGAGACCAATTTGTCGTGCAGCGACTCGGCAATCTGCATGCGCAGTTTAGAAGTCTCGTGCACTTCCTGCTCGCCACGATAAGCATTGGACACCAGTTCGGAGGCGAGGCTGCGAACACCTTCGATTTCCGAATCCAGTGCGTCGATGCGAGCCCGCAGGGTTTTTTGTTCCTGAATTTTGCCGCCAATCAGGCGTATCGCTGCATGTACCTGAGTCCAGGCCTGCAGACGCGGGTCGTTGATTTTCAGGCTGTCGAAAACATCTTGCATCGACTCACCCAGATTAACCAAAGCCTCGGCAGATAATGGCTCGGAATCGATTTTTAGTTTATGTTCGAGTTTATCTTCCGATTTCAGATGATCATTAATCGAGATAACCTGCCCACCAACGTCAGACCAGCCGGATTTAGGCTCGAATCGCATCATTGTCGGCTTTGCCGATGACCTTCCCATAGATAATTACCTCTCTTGCAAAATAATCTTGTACTCGCGGAAAAAGCTGATCTATACTCCGACGTGATAATATGGCAAAACTTCCCCTCAAGCAACGTTAAAATTATAATTCGCTAAAAAATCAACGGCTTGCGGCCGAATCAAAGGAATACCATGAGCAACGCACTCAAGATCCTTATTACCAGCCAAAAGGGTGGGGTTGGTAAAAGTACGGTTTCGGCGAACTTAGCCGCGTATTTTTCTTATATATCTGGCAAAAAAACGGCATTAATCGATTTTGATCATCAGGCAACTGCCGGAAAATGGGTCAAAAAAGCTTATCCAATCGGCATCGATTGCATGACTGTCGATTTACCAAATGCAAAAGGCTCGGGAATCGCGCTGCTGAAAGCTAAAGAAGCTTTGCGCAAATGCGTCGACACCACGGAGGTCGTGATTACCGACCTGACCTGGACCGATGTATTGCCGCCTGATTTTCTATTCGAATTTGATCTGGTGCTGGTGCCCAGCTCACTGTCGCGGGTTGAGCTCGATAGCACGCTCGAGTTCGTCAACCGTTTTTCCTTTGTTTTCAATTCCCGTCTGCGCAATCCACCCAAGCTGGTTATCGTTCCTAGCCGCGTCGACAACCTGCAGACCTACGAGAGTATTTTCTCCAAGTCGTTCAATGCCGGTTTCTTCCTGTCGCCGCCTGTGATGTACAGCACGAGCGCCAATGAATTCTTCGGTACCGAATTCTTTGTGATGACGACCAACAAGGAGATTCGCGAGAACTTCATCGAGTTCGGCCGTTCCATTGAGCAGTTGGGTGAAATCGAAGCCGATCTCAAGCTCAATACGCGGCAAAATGCGCTTACCCACAAGGTCAGCGGTTCTATCCTGGATCGTTTCCGTGCCGTGCGGAATTCCAGCGAAAATCCCTCGGTTCGATCAGCTGCCAATGACAGCGCACGAATCAAGCCCGGTGGCCGGATCAAAGCGGTGATCCCATCATTCCTGATGATGGGTCGCGACGGCTAAGGCTGGGTCGAAACAGAAAGCCTCCAGTCCCGCTGGAGTGCGGATTTCGGCTCGCAGAGAGCCCGTCCGTCGGATTACTTTTCCGGTGGTTTTTTCGCCTTGGGGTCCGGCGGTGGCGGCGGTGGTGGTGGCGTACCGTAGAGCAGCAACGCGATATCCGGATTCGTCGCAGCAAAACCTTCTAGCAAAGAATCAATCGCAGCCGCTGCGGCTGCCGAATCCCCTGTTCCCAGCCACTGAGCGCGATTGTTGCGCATGACTAGCAATTGCTGGGGAGTGCACTGCTTCCCGCGCCGGTTGATCCATGCCAGCGCCTGGGCACGACGTTTTTCCGCATCCTGCGTGTCGATACCGATCGCCCGAAAATCCGCCACGATGCAGGGGGGTGGTTCAGCGCCAGATTTTTTCTTTGGTGTTTCCGTTGGCGTTACTTCGCTCTTCTTCTCTTGATCTGCAGGAGCCTCAGCCGCTGGCGCTTGCACTGGAGCCGGGGCGGGTTTGGTCGCTGGTTTTGCATCCACTGCCTTGTTTGCCGGTGGTGGCGTTTTTACTGTCTCCGCCGGCTTGGGTGCATTAGCTGCTGGCTTGGCTTGTGTTGTCGCCGCTGTGCCGGGTGCAGGCCGTGCTGCTGGAATTGACGTTGTCTCAGGGGCTGGCGCATTTTGCGCATGGGTCGTGCCTAAGGACAGAAGCATTCCGATCCCAAGCAGCCTGACGTTTTGTACCAAGTTTTGCATAGACGAACTCATCTACTCGGAATTGTTTTTGGAGGCTGCCGTGGTGTCCTGATACAGGACCGTGATGCTGATGCGCCGGTTGCGCGGATCGGCTGGGTTTTCAGGAATGTAGGGAGCAGAGTCCGCCACGCCTTCGATCTTGGCGAACTGAGACGGGGGCAGCCCTACACCAGCCATAATTCGACGTGTGCTCTCCGCACGCTGACCCGAGAGCGACCAATTGCTTCGTACGCCATCGTCATAGGCTAGGCTGTCGGTGTGACCGCGCACGGCGACCTTGTTGGGCATGCCGATCAGGGACTTCGCCACCTCTTGGATCAATGTTTCTGCACGGCCCTGCATCCTTGCAGTGCCGAGAGAGAACATAGAGAAATCCGCTTTATCGATAACCTCGATACGCAAACCTTCTTTCTCACGGATAAACTTGACTTGATCCTTGATCTTGTCGAGCTGGGGATTTTCCTGAATCTTTTCCCGCACGGCTTGCTCGAGTTTGTCGAAGTTCTTTTTGTCCGCTTCGGCGGCGATCTTTTGTCGCTCTTCCTCGGATAGCTCGCTTGGATTTTTATCGTTGAGCTCGTTTTTGGAGGTCCCGTTGTCCTTTGTCTGACCCGCCTCGGATTGTGGCGTATCGCGTTCCATGAAGCTGGTGCGCTTGGCCGTATTCGGGAAGCCATCGGGGTCCATCAGGGAGTTACCACCGCCGATACCACCCGGGCCGGCGAGGGTACTCATTCGGACATTGCTCTGCGAGGTTGGCTTGAAGTACTCCGCAATACTCTTGCGCTGGTCTTGGGTGGTAGCTCCCAGAAGCCACATCAGTAGGAAGAAGGCCATCATCGCCGTCATCATGTCGGCCAGCGCAATCTTCCATGCGCCACCGTGCGCACCAGCGTGGTCGCCCTCGACCATCTTCTTTTTGACAATGGGCTCAAGCGGCGGGCTTTCCGGCGCGCCTTCGGCGGGCTTTTTATCGTCGTCTGTAGCCATGTGTCATTCTCGTGCGGATCCGATGCAATGCTCAGTGAATCGACACAATGCAGAAAAAATCCAGCCAAACTTGGCCGAGTCGCTGCGTTATGCTCTTTATTGCAACATAATACCGTACATATTGCCCTGAAGTATTTTTTTGCAGCCAAAGCGAGGCTTGATTTGCCCAGCGATTTGTCATCCGGAACGCTTACATTAACGGCCCTGCGCTGTGCGCTGAAGCGAGCTTGTTTTGCGCTGGTTTTGCTGGCGCCGATCACTGCCTCGCTGGCCCGAGAGCCGCAGACGCCCAAAGCTGCCACCGATGCGGCCACTGATGCGGCCCCTGAAGCTGCCACAGGAAAGACGGCTCAGACGCTGGTGCGCACGCAGCGGTGCACGGTGGTGTCGGCGAATGCGTTGGCCACACAGGCTGGCCAAGGCATTTTGCGTGAGGGTGGCAGCGCAGTCGACGCTGCTATTGCCATGCAACTGGTGCTCGGCTTGGTTGAGCCGCAATCGTCGGGCATTGGCGGTGGCGCTTTCCTGCTCCACTACGATGCCGTTGGGCAGAAGGTACGCAGTTACGATGGCCGTGAGACCGCACCCGCATCGGTAAGCGCCGATTTGTTCATTCGTCAGGGTAAGGTCATGCCATTTGGCGAGGCCGTCAACAGTGGTCGTGCGGTCGGCACGCCGGGCGTGCTGCGCATGCTGGAGTTAGCGCATCGCCGTCACGGAAAACTGCCATGGTCGCGTTTGTTCGACCCGGCGATCACTCTGGCTGACCAAGGATTTGCGGTGTCACCGCGTCTGCACGCGCAGATCGCGGGGAACCGCGCCCTGTTTGCGCAGCAGGCGGCCCGTGATTATTTTTATCCGAATGGCCAGCCCGCAGCAGTAGGCCATGTCCTGAAAAACTCAGCCTACGCAGCGGTGTTAAAACGCATTGCCACCGAAGGCGTGAATGCTTTTTACGAGGGCGAGATTGCCGCTGACATAGTCGCTGCCGTGCGCGCGCATCCAGTGCCGGGTGAACTGGCGCTGGCGGATATCTCAGGTTATCGTGCAAAGGAAAGAACGGCGGTTTGCGGCAAGCATGCGCGCTACCAAGTCTGCAGCATGGGCCCGCCTTCCTCGGGCGGTATTGCCGTGTTGCAGATGCTCGGTATGTTGGAGCAGCACCAGTTGGATCAGATGCAGCCCGGTTCAGTCGAGGCCGCGCATTATTTTGCTGAAGCGGGTCGTCTAGCTTTTGCAGATCGCGAGCGCTATATCGCCGATCCGGATTTCATTACCGTACCGGTTGATGCCTTGCTGGACCCGCGCTATCTGCAGTGGCGTGGTGCGCAGATTGACAGCCGCATGAGCATGGGCACAGCGCTACCCGGTGATCCGTTGCAGATGCTGGCCAAACGCGGCAAGGATCAGGCCGCCGATCTGCCATCAACTACCCATCTCGTGGTGGTCGATGCCCAAGGTCATGGTGTCTCCATGACCAGCACCATTGAATCCGAATTCGGTTCCAAGATTTTCGTGCGGGGATTTTTGCTCAACAATCAGCTGACCGATTTTTCGCTACAGCCGAACGACAATGAAGGACGTCCGGTCGCTAATCGTGTTGCGGCAGGCAAACGTCCACGCAGTGCCATGGCACCCACCGTTGTCATGCGTGACGGGCGTTTGTTCATGCTGGCAGGTTCACCCGGTGGTAGTGCCATCATCAATTTTGTCGCCAAGACCTTGATTGGCGTCCTGGACTGGCAACTGGATGTTCAGCAATCGATCAATTTACCGAATATCGGTAGCCGTAATCGTGAAACCGAGCTTGAACGAGGTAGTGCAGCCGAATCCTTACAACAGGGCTTGCGACAACGAGGCCATCGCGTCACCATCCTGCCTATGCCTAGCGGCGTGCACGCCATCGTGCTCGACAAGGACGGCATCACAGGCGGTGCCGATCCACGTCGCGAGGGTCGTGCCGACGGTGAATGAACTTACCTCTCTGGAGAACCCCTGATATGAATCCGTTTTTTCTGCGCTGCCTATTGCTGTTGTTTTTCCCCGCATTGAGCGCGAGCGCCGATACGCTGAGCAAGATCACTGAGCGCGGCAGCATCGTACTGGCCTATCGCGAATCATCCGTGCCTTTCAGTTACCTCGATGGTCCGGGTCATCCGATCGGTTTTGGGGTTGATATTGCCAACAAAGTGGCAGAGGCCGTACGGCAAGCAAGTGGTAAAAAAGATCTGCGCATCGAATATCAGGCAGTCACTTCACAAAATCGCGTTCCACTCGTTGCCAATGGTAGTGTCGATCTTGAGTGCGGCTCCACTACCAACAATGCTGCGCGCGCCAAAGAAGTCGCCTTCGCAGTTAATTATTTTTATGCGAGTTCACGATTACTCGTTAAAAAATCAGCGGGTATTCAAAAGCTCGGTGATCTTGCAGGTAAAGCGATTGCAACGACTACGGGCACTACAACTTTTGGACAGCTGCGCAAACTGAGTTTGGAAAGAAACCTCAACCTGACCGTCGTTCCAGCCAAAGACCATGCCGATGGATTTTTGCTACTCGAATCCGGTCGCGCGCAAGCCTTTGCGATGGATGACATTCTGCTTGCGGGATTGATGTTGAACGCAAAAACTCCCGATGACTACGCTATTGTTGGTGAACCTTTGCAGGTCGAAGCTTATGCCTGCATGCTGCGCAAAGATGATCCTGCGTTCAAAAAGCTCGTCGATGGCACGCTGACTGCGATGATGAAATCCGGCGAGTTCGAGAAGCTGTATAAAAAATGGTTCATGTCGCCGATACCACCGCGTCAGCGCAGCCTCGGTCTACCCATCAGCGATCGACTGCGCGAGAACCTGAAAACACCCACCGATCAGCCGGCAAGCTGACATGCACTGGGACTGGCAAGTCTTTTGCAACAGCACTCTCAGCGGTGAAGCCACCGCGTGTTTCGGTGCGGCCGGTGACATCACTTATCTGCAATGGATGATCTCCGCTTGGGGCTGGACAGTGTCAGTCGCTGCACTTGGATTCGTCATCGCATTGTTTTTCGGTGTGATGGTGGGTATTGCACGTACCTTGCCAATGGCGCCCGTGGCCTTGGTCGCGACCGTGTGGACTGAGCTGTTTCGAAATATTCCCTTGCTGGTTCAGGTTTTTCTTTGGTACCACGTGCTACCCGTGTTTATTCCTGCGTTTAGTAGTGTGTCTTCATTTTGGTTGGCTGCCATTGCACTCGGACTCTTCACCTCAGCGCGCATCGCTGAGCAGGTGAGGGCAGGTTTGCAATCGCTACCCCCCGGGCAGGCAATGGCTGCCAAAGCTTTGGGTTTGTCGCCGGCCATGGTGTATGCGAAGGTATTGCTGCCCCAAGCGTTGCGCATCATCTTGCCGGCGTTCACCTCGGAGGCAATGAACGTCGTCAAAAATTCTTCCGTCGCCTTTGCCGTGTCGGTCACCGAGCTCACACTGTTTGCGATGCAGGCGCAGGAAGAAACTGGGCGCGGTCTGGAAATCTACGCAGGTGTCACGCTGCTGTATGCCTTCACCGCCTTGAGCGTCAATCGCATCATGGCTTGGGTAGAGTCGCGTACACGTCTGCCCGGCATGGTCGGAGCACGCTGATGAGCTTTGACTTTTCATTTTTTACTAGCCAAATGCTGCAGGATTATCTGCTGCGCGGCTTGCTGTTTTCATTGCAGCTCACCGTGATTGCGACGGTAGGCGGTATTGTGCTTGGTACGTTATTGGCCTTGATGCGGCTCTCAGGTAATCGCCTGCTGTCATTACCTGCTGCGATGTATGTCAATGTGATGCGTTCTGTGCCGCTGGTCATGGTACTGCTATGGTTCTTTTTGCTCGTACCATTTATTTTGGGTCGCAGTACCGGCGCCGAGATGTCAGCCGTGGTGACCTTCATTGCCTTCGAAGCGGCATTTTTTTGCGAGATCATGCGCTCCGGTATTCAGGGCATACCCAAAGCGCAAATGCAGGCAGGTAGCGCGCTTGGATTAGATACCTGGCAAAACCTGCGCTTCATCATTTTGCCGCAGGCTTTTCGTAACATGACGCCTTTATTACTCACACAGGTCATCATTCTTTTTCAGGACACTTCGCTGGTCTACGCGATTGGCGCCTATGATCTGCTCAAGGGTTTTGAAGTGGCAGGAAAAAATTTCGGACGTCCGGTTGAAGCTTACGTAGCAGCCGCACTGACCTATTTTGTGATCTGCTTTGCATTGTCGTCACTGGTGCGACGCTTTCAGCAGCGCGTCGCACTTCAATCCTGATTATTTGTGCTGACTATCCATGACTACTGACACCAACATCATCCGCCTGAAAAACGTCTGCAAATCCTATGGCAGCTTTGCGGTGCTGAGCGATTGCTCAGTAACGGTGGCGCGTGGTGAGGTTGTCGTCATCTGCGGCCCCTCGGGCTCAGGTAAATCCACGCTCATCAAAACGATCAATGGTCTGGAAGGAATCAACAGCGGTGAAATTCAGGTCGATGGTGTACCTGTGCATGACGGTCGTAGCGACTTGCGTGCCTTGCGTTCGCGCGTGGGCATGGTATTCCAGCATTTCGAACTCTTTCCCCACCTGAGCGTACTCGACAATCTCACCCTCGCACAGGTGCATGCCAAAGGCCGCAGCGAGCAAGATGCCGTGACCCGTGCTGAAGCGCTGTTGGCGAGGGTTGGTCTGTCGGATCACAGAGATAAGTATCCAGCGACGCTATCTGGCGGTCAGCAGCAGCGCGTGGCTATTGCGCGAGCATTGGCGATGGATCCGGTAGTCATGCTGTTCGACGAACCAACGTCTGCACTGGATCCTGAAATGGTGGGCGAGGTGCTTGAAGTGATGATGACCTTGGCACAGGAGGGCATGACCATGCTTTGCGTGACGCATGAGATGGGGTTTGCACGACGCGTGGCCGATCGCGTCTTGTTCATGGATGGTGGTCGTATCGTTGAAGATTGCAGCAGCGATGCGTTTTTTGGCGATCCGTCGCAACGCAGTCCCCGGGCCCGGGAATTTCTCGATAAAGTTCTTGGGCATTGAGAGTCCGGTTCGGGACATTCACACTCGAACTTCAGACAAATGTACCGGCATACGTCACCACCTTGCCACCCGATCCGATTTTGAAGCGCGAGATACCGGCCAGCTGACGTGTATTGATACCGCCCAGATCCAGCGTGCGCACGCCGCGCTCGCGCAACTCATCGAACGCCCGCCACAGCAGCAGGTTATGCGCATTGGTATCCCGCCCCGCTTCATTGGACCAACCCACGTGATAGGTCGCGGCGCTGCCATGGATCAGAAACAGCATGGCCGCGACACGGTCTTTTTTAAGTTCTGCCCGAAGGATCAGCATGGTTTTGGTGGTTTGCGCACGCGAATTGATATAGCTCTCCACAAATTCCAGCGGCAGACCGTAAAAACTTTTGCTTGCACGCTGCGCGCGCTCTTCTTCCAGCAGCCAGCGGTATTGTCCAGGGTTGGCACCGGTACGAACAATATTGAGTCCTGAACGTTCGGCTGCGACCAGTCGGTTGCGCCAACGTCCCTCCATTGATGCACGCAATTGCTCGGAGGTCTGAGTCAAATCGATCAGCACCGTCGAATAGCCCGTCATGACCCGGGTCAGCTTTTTCAGGCTGGGATCACGAGGATCAATGGCATTCGGAGAAAACAAGGCAAAACGCGGCCGGCTCATCGGCAGGCTGCGTTTGAGTTCGCGATAAATGCGCGCTTGATCGTCGGTGCTCACCGGTTTGAGCCAAAGTGGTCCGCGCGTGCACAGTGCGATGCCGACCAAAAAACCATAGCGACGGCAGATGAATTGCGCCAGCGCGACGGTTTCGCCATTCAGTATCACTTCGGCCCTGTGGCATTCGACGCCCAGCGCCTTCAGACTTGTTCCATAAGCCCAGTCTTGCTGCATGGCGCCGCCAAGCGCCGCGTGCGCCTTGTCCCACTGCTGGTAATCAATCTGGTTCCAGAGAATGTGCATGCGTAAGATTTTGCAAGTGGCCGATATAATCAGCAATCAAAAAGGCACCGCATGATAAAGCGATTATTCACCCGCGAGAAGTTCCAGCCCATACTTGGGCACGATATCGATAAGCCGCGCATCACGCTGGCCGGTTGGTGTCTGATTTTGCTCTATTTGGGCGTCCCAGCCATGGCAATCGGAGGCTTGATTGACTTGGTAGTCCAGCAGATTACAGGTGAGTGCGTAGGGGTCTGGTGTTTGTTCTGAAAAAAACAATTTCAAAAAATTTAACAAATCCCGTTTTGGGGTGAGTGTGGTGTTATTCTAAAGTTTGTTTCACAATTGCAATAGTGACTTCGCAATTGACACTTGAATTATTCGACGCGCTGTCGATATAAACGTCGATAGGCCGGTTTTGCCCGATCTGGGGTGCCGTCCGGCCAGCAAAAGGAGAGGCATATGTTTTTTTTCGTGGGATTGGCTGTCGTGTTTGGCTGCGTTTTTGGCGGCTACATCATGGCGGGCGGCAAAATGGCGCCGATCATCAAGGCCGCTCCCATCGAGGGCTTCATTATCGTGGGCTCGGCCATTGGCGCGCAGTTGATCGGTAACAGTATCGGTATTTTCAAGGGCGCCATCGGCGGTATGGTCAAATGCATCAAGGGGCCGACTTATAAAGGCTCAGACTATCTTGATTTGATTCTGATGGTCGGCAAACTGCTCAACGTGATGAAAAAAGAGGGCGCGGTGGCGCTCGAAGCCCACGTCGAAAATCCGGATTCCTCAGCCATCTTCGGTGAATATCCCAAGCTCGCCAAAGACCATGCGATCGTTCACATGATCTGCGACACCTTGCGACTCGTGGTGATCGCCCAGGGCAATCTTGATGCAGATGCCGTCGATGATGTGATGAAAAGCGCCATCAAGACGCACCATCATGACGAACTCAAATACCAGGGTACGCTGTCTTCCATTGCCGGCGCGCTGCCTGCGCTGGGGATTGTGGCTTGCGTGGTGGGTGTGGTTAAGACCATGGGCGCGGTTGACCAGCCACCGCCGGTACTGGGTGGCCTGATTGGTTCGGCGCTGGTCGGTACCTTCCTTGGGGTGTTCGTGGCTTATGGCGTGTTCGATCCGCTGGCCAGCCGACTGGGTCAGATCATCGATGAAGATGGCCAAGTCTTCAAAGTCATCAATGAAATGATTGTCAATACATTGCGCGGCCATCCGGTGCCGCTGGTGATCGAAGCAGCCCGCAGCGTGATCAGCCATCATAATCAGCCAGGATTTGCGGAAGTCTTTGACGGATTGCGCGGCAAGTAGAAACACCGCGTTTCTGTCCACAAAAGCCTGCCCATTGCGGCAGGCTTTTTTTTGGCCCAGCTTGCCCGCTGGCATAACAGACTTAATCAGCAAGATGTTGATTTTCGGAACCAGTCTGCTTGGCCGGTTACCTAGCCATCGTCTTCCATTTTTCTGGGAAATGATCATGGCTTATCCAACATCCACATTTCATCGCAGCGATTCGCAAGCCGGTTTTTATAACCAAACACAGCAGCAGGGATCCTCTGCAAGCACGGGCCAGCAAGGTCAGCAGCATCAGTCGTCTCGTCCCCGTTTTGAAACCAGATCTTCATCAAGTTCCTCGGCAGCACAACGCCAGCTATCCGAATTTTATGGCCACGACCTTGACGATGATTGGCAAGATCAGCAACTCGACAATGCCAAAACCACTGTCAGGCTTATCAAGGAAAACATTCGAAGTATCTGCGCAAGCAGCGTTATCGATATTGAACAGACGATTGCTCTGTTCGAGCAGATCAAGAAAGCCCAGAAGCAGAGTGACCTGAGCTGTGTTCGAGCGAGTGAGCCAGCTTTGATCGAGAGCCTGAGTGATCCATTGTGCCAGCTGATCAAAAAACTGGATAGTGACCTTAAGTCGCCTGAAAATCTGGTTAGCAGCTTCAACGCAGAAGATATCCATGCATTATTTAATGGCTTGTCCGCCATTGTCGGCGAATCGGTCGGCGAGTCGCTGCTATCGGTGCCGCATTTCAAAAAACTGAAGCAGTCGCTCAGTCATATCACCGAGATCCTGATGGAACGTGCCGTTGAAAAAAAATTCTTGCAAGAGCATTGGGATAACTCGTCACTGATCAACGTGCTCAATTGGCTCTCTCGTGGTTTAAAAAAGGATAGAATTTTTTCAAGAGATAGCGAAATCCTTCGGCAGTCCTTCACTCAAGCGCTGATGATCATGAAAGACTGGACATCGTCCACCGGTGAGGCTGCGACAACGTCGATTGCGGCACTGGATACTCGCCAGCTGGGTAAGTGCATGGTCCAAGTTTCCACCGCACTTAATTACGGTCTGGTGACAGAGGACGCACCAGATCATCTGCTGCGCGACGTGGTGCTCGGTCTGTGTGGCGGCAAAGCGCTGGATCAATGCAGGCTATGGAAAAAAGTTAGCAGCAGTCAAAATACCCGCGTACTGACCTCGGTGATGCTGGCGGGGGTAGAGATCACTAATATCAGTAACGCCGTAAAGGATTGTCTGAAGTACGGCATTCTCAGGCTGGAAGACGAGGCGGTTCAGTCAATCATCAATAAACTGTGCCGGCAAATCAATTTAATCCCCGAGCCCAACCTGCTGGAGCGGCAGGGTCAGCGACTGGGGAATTGCGGCAACTTCCTGCGACAGATCTTCGAGTGTGAGTATGCGGCGGCAAAGTTTGTCTTTCAAAGCCGGGACGAGTATGACAAAGCTTGCAAGCGCGTGCTCGATCAAATACTGAAGATATCGCCGGTCGTATCGCTTTACGCGCAGCCGATTGCCAACCTGTTCAGCTTTGTGAAGGCGATGGACAGGACACGGCGTCAGCCGACTGAGATTCTCAGGGCAGCGGCATCGGTTCTGGTGGGTCAATTGTGGATGGTACGTGAGAAAATGAGTGACCCTGGAACTATTGCCGCGACATTGAGCGGTTTGCACCACCTTGCACTGCGGTGGCTGATAAAGCCGGGCCCGGCAGTCGATCAGATGATCATCATGATCAACGCGATTGACTTGAAAGACCTGGCGGCATGGCCTGAGAAATCTCGGTTGGCATTAATGAATGCCGCAGTGTATTGCTGGCAGGATCTGGCAGCCCGAAAGGTGCCTCTGCCCCGGCATTGTGTGCTGGAGATCATGAACGAGTTGCTTGCGTTACCCGAAAAGATTACTGAAAAATATGCTTATTTGATGGCCGCTGCGGTACTGATTGAGCAGGACGGCGGCTGGCTGAAAAATCATCAAGGTCTTCTGAGAAGATTGCTGCCAGCGAAGTTAGACGCCCCTTTCAGCGAAGACGATGTAATGCGGGAGTTGGCGCATCTAAGAGCAGGTGAGCCTGTGGTCGAGAAGGTGCCGGAACCAGAGACCACCATCAACACGACGACCACGACGACGACAACAACGATAACGACGATGCTCACGACTACCGCAGCCACGACTACGACAGCCGCGGCAATGGCTAAACAGGCGGGAGCTGTCAAGACCTCACCACAACGAGTGCCCGTGGGTATGACGCGCGTAATTGAGCCTGCGAATAAGAGTACCGAAACGTCAAACACTGATCCAGCGACGAAAAAAAATCCTGCGCCACTCGTTAGTAAACTGACAGTTGAGTCGCCCAAAGAGTACCGTGTTCCGAAGCGCAAAGCCAAGGTAAATCCGGATCAAATCACGGTCTTGCCGTCGACTGTTCCCGTGCTAAAGGTTCGGGATACATCCTCTTCGATCAGAGCAAGTGTGCCTAACAATAAGTCAGCACCAGAGAAGCCGGCGAAACCTGAAAAAACGCCTTCACCACCCCCAAAAAACCAGATCAAGTCTGCCCCAAAAGCAGTGCTAGTCAGCAACTCAGCCAAGCAGACGCCTGAGCAGGAGTGGTTCCAGTTGCTGAAGCAGGAAGGGGCTTTGTCGACATTGCAATTGAAGCGGGTTCAAGAGTTGCTGGAGAAGACACCCCGCCTGGCAATCTCAGTCGAAGGCAAAGGCAGAAAAGTACGGACAGCGCTGTTTTATGCGCTCAGTACTGGCAAGGCTGAGGCGGTGGGTTTGATCATGCGGGCCAATTCGAAAGTAAAGCAGGATATGGCCGGCACGCTCAGGCAGGTTTTCGATGAGATATTGATTATTGGGGATTCGGAAGTAGGCGCCTTAAAAGCTTGCTTGTCGATGCTGTCGGAATCTGAATTGACGGTGCTTCGCGATGCGCTGAATCAGCAGTACAAGCCGGGCGAGATGCGAAAGAAGCTTGCTATGCCTTTGTTGGATGTGCTCAGGGATATGGGTGCTATTCCGGCAGAACCTGAAGGTATCGATGATAGTCGAAACCAGTCATTTGTAAGGGATAAAAAAATCATCAGGGATAATTGGGTTGAACCATTACCTCGCACCGTAATGGCTGGTGATACCAAATCTGCCGAATCGCTTCTAAGAAAAAACTCAGGAGATGAGTTGCCAAGCAATAGCGACTTAGCTGGCTCTTTTGCCTGGTTAAATGCTATGAAATCTAAGCTTGCTGATTTAGTTAGCGCTAATGTCTCGTTAAATGCTTCGATATCTAAGCTTCAAGATGCCCTCAAATTATCCAATAACCAAAAATTAGACGC
>CANKWG010000024.1 GCA_947487325.1 Oxalobacteraceae bacterium
GCGTTGACATTGGCGCCTTTGTTAATGAGCGCCTTCACGGCTTCGTCTTTTCCGTGGAATGCTGCGAGGATAAGGGCAGTTTCGCCATCGGGATTTGTAGCATCGATGTCAATGCCTTGCGCGCTCAGTAAAGCGTGCATCGTCGTCAGATGGCCATTTTCAGCAGCGAACATCAACGCTGTAAAGCCATTGTGGTCAGTGGCGTTGACATTAGCGCCATGAGAAAGCAGGTCTTGTACGGTCGAAAGCTCGCCGTTTTGGGCGGCTAACATCAACGGTGTCCGGCCGTCTTGGTCGGGCAGATTGACATCAATGCCTTGCATCGTTTTTTCCTGCGTTGGTTCTGGCGCTTGTTGTGTCGTGGTCGCCTGTCCTCTGGATACCAGGATTGGCTGACTGGTCGGGCCGACATCTTGGATAGGCGTAGCTTTTGAGGGTTCAGCTGGTGCAATCGGATGAGGTGTAGCCTCCCTAACGCGCGTCGTCGGAGCCACGCGCTTGGGCGCGGGGGCGTTGTCGGTGTCATCGTCAGGTGTGTCAGTGTTGTTGTTTCGAGGAGGAAAGGCGGTAGTAATCGTTCGTTTCATGATCGTTTTCCAGATAATTTTTTAACGCCGACTTCGTAACTGCCGCGAGATACAAGTTCAATAAATTATGGGATTGACACGATCAGTGCATGAGATGCTAAAAGCTTGTGCGGTAATTTCATCGCAGCCGAAGGACAGCATTGCGTGTTACAGAAAGATGGATGGCGACTACGTAAAAGCTTGGGTGAGTTAGTTCAAGGTTGAGTCGTATCGGAAAGTGGATCTTCGCCAGGTCGAAAATATATTGAGGTGCCGGCAGTCAACGCGTCTTGCGTCACTGTTATTTGGACAGAGGGTGGGGATGAGGATGAGCTATCGAGGTGGTATGCGGGCTGATCCAGGAACCAACTAGTGATCTTGCCGGCGCATCAGTCGCGTTGACGACCTTTTTGCCACAGCACGTCGGTACCACCGGCATGTCGATTTAATACGCGTGAAAGTACAAATAGCAGATCCGATAAGCGATTGACGTATTGCCGAGGTTGCGGGTTGAGTGTCTCGGTGTTGCCGAGTGCGACAATCGCCCGCTCAGCACGTCGGCAAACAGTTCGGCAAACATGGGCTTGTGCTGCAGCACGTGACCCTGCTGGCAGGATGAATTCGGAGAGTACGGGCAGGGTGGCGTTGTATTTCGCCAGCAAGGTATCGAGTCGAATCACATGGGTTTCAGTGATCAGACTGAAGCCGGGAATGCACAGCTCGCCACCCAGATCGAAAAGATCATGCTGGATAGTCACCAGCTCTTCCCGTAGATCCTGTGGCATGTCTTCGCACAGCAGCAGGCCCAGATGGGAATTCAATTCGTCCACATCTCCCATGGCCTGAACGCGCAGCGCGTCCTTGGTGGTTCGGCTGCCATCACCCAGTCCGGTAGTGCCATCGTCCCCGGTGCGGGTAGCGATTTTGGAAAGTCGGTTGCCCATATTAGAAAAAATAAAAGAGTCGGGCCGCAGGATACTGGAAAATGCCGTCTTTCGGCGTAAAACCTCGGCTTCCTGCTGATTTTGAGCCGTTCTATTATCAGCCAAAGGGTACAATAGATTGCTTACGGAGAAACTTCCATGAACCATCCTGCCCCACCCTCCGCCCTCAGGCGCGACCTGCCTGAGGCACTTCTGGCCGAGTTGAAGACCGTTTTCGGCGATCGTTTGTCGACCTCCATGGCGATGCGCGAGCACCATGGGCGTGACGAATCGTCTTATGACCCCATGCTGCCTGATGCGGTTGTATTTGCGCACACCTCGGAAGAGGTCGCAGCTGCAGTACGTTTATGTAATCAGCATCGCTTCCCCATCATCGCTTACGGCACCGGTACCTCGTTGGAAGGTCACATCCTGGCGCTGCAGGGGGGATTGTCAGTTGATCTCTCGCAGATGAATCAGGTCGTTGCGGTCAATCCTGAAGATCTGACGGTGACCGTGCAGGCGGGTGTGACGCGCAAGCAGTTAAATGTCGAGATCAAGGACACCGGATTGTTTTTTCCCATCGATCCGGGTGCGGATGCATCGATCGGTGGCATGGCTGCCACCCGCGCATCGGGTACGAATGCCGTGCGTTACGGCACGATGCGGGAAAATGTTTTGTCGCTCACGGTTGTGACAGCCGAAGGCAAGATCATCCGAACTGGTACGCGTGCCAAAAAATCATCGGCCGGTTACGACCTGACGCGTTTGTTCGTCGGTAGCGAAGGCACGCTGGGCATCATTACGGAAGTCACCCTGAAAATTTATCCGCAGCCCGAAGCAATCTCGGCGGCGGTTTGCTCGTTCAATGATATCGCCAGCGCCGTCAATACCGTTATTCAGACCATACAAATGGGTGTGCCGGTAGCCCGGGTTGAATTCGTCGATGAGAACGGTGTCCGAGCATTCAACAAGCACGACAAGCTCACGCTGCCCGAGAAGCCTTTGCTGCTGTTTGAATTTCACGGTAGCGAACATGGCGTGAAAGAGCAGGCTGAGTTGGTGCAGCAAATCGCTGACGAGCATCAAGCCATCGGCTTTGAGTGGGCGACACGCCCTGAAGATCGGTCCCGTCTTTGGCAGGCGCGTCACAACGCCTATTTCGCGTTGCTGCAGATGCGTCCCGGCTGTCGTGCAATATCCACCGATTGCTGTGTGCCGATTTCACGTCTGGCCGAATGTCTGCTCGAGACCAAGGCAGACTGTGAAAGAGAGAACATCATTCACGGTATCGTCGGTCATGTCGGCGACGGAAACTTTCACGTACAAATGCTGGTCGATCCGACTGATCCTGAAGATATTGCGCGTGCAGAAGCTGTTAACGAGCGCATGGTCCATCGTGCAATCGCCATGGACGGTACCTGTACCGGTGAGCATGGCATTGGCTTGCACAAGATAGATTTTTTGATTCACGAGACCGGTGAAGATGCGGTTGGCATGATGCGATCGATCAAACACGCGCTGGATCCGAATAATATTTTTAATCCAGGAAAGATCATTCGCTGGTAATTTTTCTGGTGGCTTTCCTGAAGCATAGATTACCTACTCATGGCAACACGCATCCCACCGGTCCACGCGCTGTCAGCGTTTGAGGCAGCAGCGAGGCACGGTTCCTTCGCCCTTGCGGCAGAAGAGCTTTGCATCACCCCATCGGCACTTTCGCACCGGATTCGTCTTCTGGAAGAATTCGTTGGAGAGCGCTTGTTCCTGCGTGATGGCCGCAACGTTGGATTGTCTGAATTTGGGCGGCGCTATCTCGATGTCGTGCGTCAGGCACTGCGCACGCTGACCGACTTTCCAATGCCGCGTCGCGCCGCCTCAGCGCAGCCGCGTATCAAAATCACGGTGCCGCCGACTTTTGCGCGCTACTTGCTGGTACCTAAGCTGGCATCATTTACCGAAGAGCACCCCGATATCGCGGTCGAAATTTATTTGTCAGTGCCGCTGTACGATCTCGCGCTGGGTGAGAGTGATGTCGAGGTTCGGTTTGGTCCGGGCAAGTATCCGAACCTGCAATGCGAAAAATTATTTTCCGAGCCGACTTTTGCGGTAGCCAGCCCCGACTATTTGAGCAAGGTGGGTGAGATCAGTAAACCGGAAGATTTGCAAAACGCGACATTGATCCGATCTGCGCTTGAGCCTTGGCAACCCTGGTTTGATGCTGCAGGTCTGGACTGGTCCGAGCCCAGTACAGGTCTGCGGGTTGATGACCTTGGTCTGTTACTTGAAGCCGTACGTCGCGGCCATGGCATTGGTTTGACGCGCGAACACTTCGCGCGTGAATTGCTCGACAGCGGCGAAATTGTTCGATTGTTCGATATGCAGACTGCAACCCCGCCACACGCTTACTACGTTGTGTATGAAAAGCAGGCTGCCGAGCGGCCGGAAGTGGCCGCGTTTCTCCAATGGACGCAGGCGACTTTTCGTGGTGCCTGATCATTCCCCCGCTGTTGTGAGCGCAGCAGAATGAGTGCCATTTAACAAAATCTGGCGCGTTGCCGCCTTTTTTACTGGGTGCGCACTAGCTGTCGTGCCCGTGCTTTTGCAGGTGCTTGCCTGCCAGCCAAAAACTTTCATCAGTCACCCCAAAGCTTTTCAGCGGAAATCCGGTCAAATCGGGACTTTCGCAGCAAGCCTTTCGTTACACTAGCGTCCTTTAGGCTGCGTGCAGTGTTGCCACGCGCTTTGCCAGGATTTCCCATGAATGCTCCCACTGAAGCGGCTTTTTCCCTTTCTCGTCAACGCGAGGTCGTAGCCGCATTGCGTGAGCAGTTGCCCGCTCATGCGGTACTGTTCAACGAAGAAGATACGCGTCCCTATGAGTGCGATGGTCTGTCAGCCTATCGCCAGCTGCCGATGATCGTGACCCTGCCGGAGAACGAGGCGCAGGTGATCGCTGTGCTCAAAGTCTGTCACCGTCTGAATGTGCAGATCGTGCCGCGTGGTGCCGGCACCGGTTTGTCCGGCGGGGCAACGCCAATTGCGGACGGGGTGGTGTTGTCCACTGCGCGTCTGAATCGCATTGTCAAACTTGATCCTCATTCGCGTACGGCTGTGGTGCAGCCCGGTGTACGCAATCTGGCCATCACCGAAGCGGCAACGCCGCATGGTTTGTATTACGCCCCCGATCCTTCGTCACAGATTGCCTGCTCGATCGGCGGCAATGTCGCAGAAAATTCAGGTGGCGTGCATTGTCTGAAATACGGCCTCACGGTACATAACGTGCTGCGTATCCGCATGGTGACGATTGAAGGTGACGTGGTTGAACTTGGTAACGAAGGTCTGGATGCGCCGGGTCTCGATTTACTGGCGGCTTTTATTGGTTCTGAAGGCATGTTGGGTGTGGCCACGGAAGTCACCGTCAAGCTCGTGCCCAAGCCCCAGCTGGCCCGCGTAATCATGGCGTCCTTCGATGATGTGGTTAAAGGTGGCAATGCAGTTGCAAACGTGATTGCTGCAGGCATTATTCCTGCTGGTTTGGAGATGATGGACAAGACCAGCTCGCGCATGGTCGAACCCTTTGTCAAAGCGGGTTATGACACCGACGCTGAGGCGATTCTTCTTTGTGAGTCTGACGGCACGCCGGAAGAGGTTGAGGAAGAAATCGCGCACATGACTGAGGTGCTGAAAGCTTCCGGTGCTACTGCCATTGCGGTTTCGCGCGACGAAGCTGAGCGCCTGAAATTCTGGTCGGGCCGCAAGAACGCTTTTCCAGCGGCGGGGCGTATCTCGCCTGACTATTACTGCATGGATGGCACGATACCGCGCAAGCATCTGGCGAAGGTCTTGTTGGGTATCGCCGAGATGGAAAAAAAATACGAACTTCGCTGTGCGAATGTTTTCCATGCCGGCGATGGCAATTTGCATCCGCTGATCCTGTTTGATGCCAACACACCGGGCGAATTTGATCGCGCTGAAAAATTCGGTGCCGAGATTTTGGAATTGTGCGTGGAGGTCGGCGGCACTATCACCGGCGAGCATGGCGTTGGCATTGAAAAAATCAATTCCATGTGCGTGCAATTCTCGGCCGCGGAGCGGGAAGCGTTCTTTGGCGTCAAGCGTGCGTTCGACACAGCCTTTCTTCTCAATCCCGATAAGGCGATACCCACGCTGCATCGCTGTGCTGAATACGGCAAGATGCATGTGCGCCATGGCCAGCTGAAGTTCGCTGATCTGCCACGATTCTGATGCGGGCCCGATAAAAAATGGAACAAGTATTAGCAGGCTTCAGAGACCGCATTGTTGCGGCAACGAATTCCGGATCACCGTTGCGACTGCGCGGCAATGGCACCAAAGACTGGTATGGCCAGCAACTGCAAGGCGAGGTGCTCGATACAACGCCTTATACCGGCATCGTTGATTACGATCCGACGGAGCTGGTGATTACTGCGCGGTGTGGCACTAATCTGCGCGAAATAGGCAAGGCACTTTCTGCACACAATCAGATGCTGGCCTTTGAGCCGCCGCGATTTGATGGCATGGCCACTATTGGCGGTATCGTCGCCGCCGGCTTGTCCGGTCCGCGTCGCATGGCGGTGGGTGCCGCGCGGGATTTTGTGCTGGGCGCGGTGATGATGGATGGCCGTGGCGAGGTCTTGCACTTTGGCGGTCAGGTCATGAAAAACGTGGCCGGCTACGATGTGTCGCGCTTGCTGACCGGATCACTCGGTACGCTGGGGCTGATTCTTGAAGTCTCGGTCAAGGTGCTGCCTAAACCGGTGGCGCAGCAGTCCTTGCGATTTGCAATGACGGAAACCGAAGCGCTGCATCAGCTCAATGTCTGGGGTGGTCAGCCTTTGCCGATCTCTGCTTCGTGCTGGCATCAAGGTCAACTGAGCGTTCGTTTGTCCGGCGCTCGTGCTGCTGTCGACGCCGCCATCATCAAAATGGGTGGTGAGGTACTGGCTGATGCAGATACTTTCTGGGATCAGCTGCGCGAGCATCAGAGTGCTTTTTTTGCTGATACGTCAGAAGGATTGTGGCGTTTGTCTGTACCCAGTGCCGCTGCGCCCTTGCAACTCCCCGGCGAGCAAGTTATCGAATGGGGTGGAGCGCAGCGCTGGCTTAAAACCTCTGCCGATGCAACGACTATTCGCGCTGCAGCCGAAGCAGCAGGCGGGCATGCGATGCTGTATCGCGGGGGTGATAAATCGGTCGGTGTTTTTCATCCTCTCAAGACACCCGTTGCGAATATTCACCGCCGCCTGAAAGCCAGCTTTGATCCGGCGGGTATTTTCAATCCGCAGCGCATGTATCCCGATTTCTGAACACTCACACTCTCAATGCAAACCAATCTCGCAGATTTCATTAAGGATACCGCTGAAGGTCAGGAGGCCGATGCCATTCTGCGCAGCTGTGTGCATTGCGGCTTTTGCACCGCTACTTGTCCCACTTATCAATTGTTGGGTGACGAGCTGGACGGACCGCGCGGCCGCATCTACCTGATCAAGCAAGTCCTTGAGGGCAAGGCCGCCACAGAAAAAACGCAGATGCATCTGGATCGTTGCCTGACCTGCCGTAACTGTGAGAGTACATGCCCCTCAGGTGTTCAATATGGTCGCCTGGTCGATATCGGGCGAGGCATCGTTGAGAAGCAGGTCAAGCGTCCGTTGGCGCAGCAGCTGGTGCGCACAGCACTAAAAGAAATCCTGCCACGTAAGAGCGTGTTCAACCCTGCGATGAAGATGGGGCAGCTGGTCCGTCCCTTGTTGCCCGGCGTGCTAAAAAACAAAGTGCCGCAAGCGCGACCCGCAGGTGCCTGGCCATCGCGCAGTCATGCCCGAAAAATGCTGTTACTCGACGGCTGTGTGCAGCCCGCAATGTCACCGAATATCAACGCAGCAACCGCGCGCGTGCTCGATGCGCTAGAGGTGCAGCTCATCGTCGCACCAAAGGCAGGATGCTGTGGCGCGATTCGCCATCATCTGAATGATCAAGACGGCGCACTCGATGATATGCGGCGCAATATCGATGCCTGGTGGCCGTATGTAGAAGCCGGCGCCGAAGCTATTGTGATGACGGCCTCGGGCTGTGGTGTGACGGTTAAAGAGTATGGCCATTTGCTCGCGCACGATACAGCGTATGCAGCGCGTGCCGCACGTATTTCTGAACTAACGAAAGACCTCTCGGAAATCATGCCAGCCTTCGAGCAGCAGCTCGCCGCCAAAGTGAAAGTAAAAAAACGCGTTGCCTATCATCCGCCTTGCACGCTACAACATGGTCAGCAGATTCGCGGCAAGGTCGAGGGCGTGCTGCGCGCTGTTGGTGTTGATGTGACGCTCTGTGCTGACAGCCATTTGTGCTGTGGCTCGGCGGGTACTTACTCGGTATTGCAGCCGGAGTTGTCGTATCAGCTGCGAGATAACAAGCTAAAAAATCTTGAGGCGACTCAGGCTGATGAGATTGTGTCAGCCAATATCGGCTGCCTGACGCATTTGCAATCAGGTACCGATACGCCTGTGAGGCACTGGATTGAACTGATCGATCAGGCTCTATAAAAAACGTCCTGCGCCACTTGAAGTTGGCGCAGGGCGTTGAACTCGCCGGTCGAATGTGGAAAAGACCTAGACTCTTCTCTCGTCTTCCGACATTACATTGCCGTGCCATTCCTCCGAATCCTCCGAATCATAGAATTTGCTAATCATGACGCTATCCTCCTCATTGCCGTCATCATTACCATGGTGTTTTTTGGTGTCTGATTCAGAAGCAGGGTCCACTGTCACCCGACGCAGATTAGTTGTGACAGACTTGGGTTTGCTGCCCTCGCCAAAAATCGCGTACGCAGCTGTTTTGTATAGCCCGACATATGCACCTCGCATGGTAAACCCAACTGGAGGTGCTATCAGCGCAACGGCAGGAATGGCATGGCCTAAAAACATATGCAAGGGATCGGAGCTTTGTTTAAGTCCATCAGTTAAATAACTGATACCGGCTACCTGCTGCAGTGTAGTGATCCTTGACGCGATTTCTCCAAATGTATCTATCCGATTTCCCTCTTTCCACATATTTTCCAATTCCGTTCTAAAAATCCCGAGATGCCTTGATTTAGCCTCTGCGACTGCCAAAGATTTTTCCGTTGTATGCAGCTTTGCTTTGAGCTTTTCCAGATGTTTCAAGTCTGCTTCACTCGGAGCGGATTTTGCATTAATAACATTAGCAGCATTCTTGAGGTCATCTTTCAGAGAATTAAGCATGTCTACTTCCGCCGCGAAAATTTCGCGCGTGGGTGTAAAGATTTCTTTTGCACCCGGCTGCTTGCTTCTAAAGTATTGTTGCGCTAGTACATAAGATGCGCCTGACAATGCTCCGGCTGCTCCATGCATAAAAGTTTCGGCAGTGATGCTTCCCGGGTTTTTATCGTGAAAAAATTTTGAACCACCTGCCACAAAACAAGCTTTGGCGGTGTAATTAACTGAGTAGGCATAGTAGCCAACCTCTTCAGTCAATTGGCGCTGCCTGAACATGCTGAGATAAGAGCGCTCTTCACCAAGTCTTTGTTCTATAGTCAGCTTTCCTTTGTGATCTGGATTTTTACTCGCATATTTTTTCTCATCGAGGGTATTGGTTCTTCTTGCTCGTATATAAGCAGCTTTTAATTTGTAATAATTTTCCATTTCTGCCAGTACAGGACTAGTCCAAGAACTAGCCGCAACTTGCATCACTATAGGTTTGGCAAAAATATGATGAAGTGCGCCGCCAATAAGGGGCGCTAAAAAATAAGCAACAAAGGGTGATGTTCTGCTTAAGCTATTTGCAATGAAAAATGAAAATCCAAACCCAAGTGTACCAGCCAGTAAATTCCAGGCAGAGATTTTCATATGTCCTGTATCAGAATTCTGATAATACTGTTTCAGCTCCTCCAATTTTTTCGTATGTGTATCTTCAAGGTCTTTCGTTGTTTTAGATTTTATGGAGGCGATAAATTCCTTGTCGTTAGCTGTAATTTCAGTCGCCGAGAAGGGTGCATTTTCAATCTCTGCAATCCGCATGCAAAAAATGGCTTCGCGCGTCAATATTTTTGCGAGCTCCTTCTTGCAATTGCTAATCAGGGCTTTATATTTCGAAGCAATTTCGCCTTTTTCTCTACCGGCTTCTGTCTCTTCATCAAAATGTAATTCAAGTTCAGCGATTTTTTTATTCAGTTTTTTTATCTCATGATTTTCATGGCGTATCGCCCTATTCAGTTCGGCAATCTCAGCCAACTCTGACGGGCTGAATTTATGAACTTCTGCTTCTGGAAAGTGAATTTTGCTCTCCTGTGTTTTACTGAAAATACCTTTCAAATTTTCTCTGGGAGCAGTTCGCGTTCGTTGTATTGCGGAATTTGGCTTTATATTTCCTGAGATGAGTGGGGCGTGTTTGATGTTGTCTTCGTCATCATTTGTGCCGTCCATCTGAATTTGGCGAACAGCAATTTTCGTTGCCTGATTTATTTCACCGGCATTTGATTCTTTCTGCGATAACTCGCGAATGCGCAGCAAGACTGCATCACGTTCTGAGTATTTTATTTTGAGTTCGATAGATATCTGATCCGCTGTTTTCTGATCGAGGTTTTTGTGGCTTGATAACTCTTGTATTTTTTTACATATTTCATGGATTTCATCATCTTTAGTTTTCAGAAGGGCTGAGAGGATATTCAAACGCTCTTCCAGTGTTTCTTTACCCAACGATGTGCTTTCATTGCCATAATTTTCCGTACTTTCTTCATCATCACCAACTTTTTCTGAGGATGAGCTGAATTCCCTTAACTCTTCAGTCTTCATCTCCTTGCGGTTCTTCCTCGCAGGCGAATGATTAGCATAAGATTCGGTTTCATCTTGGCTGCCAGAAATAGTTTCGATCTGGCCTATTTCCTGATTCAGTTTTTTGTATTCTTTTTTTGCACTTACTATTTTTTTTTCAAGAGCATCAAGCTGTTTTAGGCTTGCACCCGATTTGCGCTCAGATTTTATCTTTTCACGCAAAGCCTTAATGTGTTCCTCTTTTTTTGTTAGCTGGTTTAAAAGATTTTCTTTTTTACTGTTTGCTACTTTTGTTTTTTCATCGTGCTTTTCAGTCGGATAGCTAGTGGTATGACTTTCGGTTTTTTGCTGGAGACGCGTAAGGTCAGTCTTTTCATTTTCGCTAGGTTTTACTTTGCTGGGCGATGCCTCCTGCAATTGTTGAAAATAGTTGAGATCTACTTTTCTTGAGCGTTTTGTTGAATTCATGATCTCTCTCCTATACCAGACCGTGCAGGGTGGGATTAAATGAGCGCTCGAGGATGTCCGTCAAGGGCTGCGCATTGTCGGGGTCAAGCAAGTTGCGTTTGAGGTTGGTGGCATGGACGCTGTAAGCCTGAAGAATCTTTGCCAATTCTTCCGCTGTCATCAGGTCGGGGTACAGAAAATGCTGGACGAAAATGACGCTATCACTTTCGGGGTCGAAGCCGTAGACACCTGCTGTTTTGGTGCCGGTCAGGAGATTGATGGCCAGCAGGCGCTCGAAAATTTCTTCTCTGTCTAGCTCTGAGACCTTGCCAATGTCGATGTAACAGAGGATGCGGTCAGGCGCCTTAGCCTCTTCAAAAAAAAGTCCGACCGGTACGCCATCAATCTCGGTCATGCCCGTCTCTGCAAACGCTTCCGGGTCTTTGTCATTCAATGCCCTGCTGGTTGCACGGCATAAATTTTTAAATTTTGTCTGATCCATGATGATGTCTCCTTATTGTTTTTGAAATAGTCGATGAGTCCAGCAATCCGATAATCGTCGGTGTGGACCACAGCTTTTGGGTAACAGGAAATTCAGGAAGGTTCAGTTCGGGATGTTGCGGAGATATGCGATGGATCAGCAAAAACCATCGATTTTTTATGCGAGTGGGTTTGTCGCGCGCAGTGTGCGACCTACGAGCGATTTTTTTGCTCGATTATCGAACGTTATGTTCTTGTAAAAGCAGAATTTACGTGTTGAGGAGAGATAACGCATCCCTGAAGTGCCCAATCACTTCAGGGAAGTCTAGGTTATATATTTGCCTAAATTTTTCTTGTTTGGGCGCTATTACTTTACATGTCAAGTAGTGCTTGAATATCGCGATCGAGATCGGCCGGTCGTGTGGTCGGCGCAAAGCGCTCTTGCACTTTACCTTCCCGGTTGACCAGGAATTTTGTGAAATTCCATTTGATGCCCTCAGTACCTAGGACACCAGTCGCCTCGCTCTTGAGCAACTGAAACAAGGGATGAGCATTCGAGCCGTTCACATCAACCTTCTCAAACATGGGGAAACTGACCCCATAATTTTTTTCGCAAAACGCGCCAATGTCGGCGGCACTGCCTGGCTCCTGTGCGCCAAATTGATTGCACGGGAAGCCCAATACGACCAATCCCTGGTCTTTGTATTGGCGGTACAGCGCTTCCAGACCTTCATACTGGCCAGTGAAGCCGCATTGGCTGGCGGTATTGACGATCAGTAATACCTTGCCTTGAAATTCGTTCAGGCTTAGGGGTTTGCCCGTCAGCGTGTTGGCGGTGATGTCGTAAATGCTACTCATGGTCTCTCCTGTGGGTGTGCCGCGCCGGCGCGCCGGGGTAATCAAACGATGGGGGATAATAGCGTCCTATGTCTATTTCTGCTCGCCTCGATCAAGTCCGGCAAGCCATCTCAGCGGCGGCGCGGGATGCCGCGCGCCCACCGGAGTCCGTATTGCTGATCGCCGTCTCCAAGACCTTTGGTCCGGACGCGGTCATTGCGGCGGCTGACGCCGGTCAGCGCATGTTTGGCGAGAATTATCTGCAAGAGGCGCTGGACAAGAAGGTGGCTGTCGCTGCGGCGCGTCCCGATCTGGCACTCGAATGGCATTTCATCGGCCCGATTCAGAGTAATAAGACGCGGCCTATTGCCGAAAATTTTGATTGGGTGCACGCGGTGGATCGCGAAAAAATCGCGCAACGTTTATCCGACCAGCGGCCGGCGCATCTCCCGCCCTTGCATATTTGTTTGCAGGTGAATGTCAGCGGCGAGGATAGCAAGAGCGGCGTTTCACCGGACGAGCTGTTGCCGCTGGCGCGGGCTGTTTCAGCGATGCCGCATCTTCAGTTACGCGGCTTGATGGCGATTCCGGAGCCGACTGAGGACGCTGAACGCCAGCGGGCGCCGTTCATTCAGCTGCGTCAGCTGGCACAGCAACTGCGCGAGGCGGGGATCGAAACCGACACGCTCTCAATGGGTATGTCGGCCGATATGGCAGCGGCGATTGCCGAGGGCGCGACGATGGTCAGAGTAGGTACTGCAATTTTTGGACAACGTGACTATGCAAAATAATTTAAAGATTTGTTTTATTGGTGGCGGCAATATGGCGCAGGCACTGATCGGTGGCCTGGCTGGCAAGCTGACCGCTGCTGCGAATATTCATGTGGTGGATGTTAATCCCGACGCACTTGCTGCATTGAAGGCGCAGTTTGGTGTGCAGACATCCTCAGCGCCCGGTGGTGAAGTGGCCGCTGCCGATGTGCTGGTACTCGCTGTAAAGCCGCAGCAAATGCATGCGGTGGTCAGCAGTCTTGTACCGCATATGGGTGGACAATTGGTCTTGTCGATTGCGGCGGGTATACGCGCAGTTGATTTATCGCGCTGGCTGCATGGACATCAGGCGATCGTGCGCACCATGCCCAATACACCTGCGCTGATCGGCAAAGGCGTGACGGGAATGATGGCAAGTGCCGGTGTGACGCCTGAGCAGCGTGCAACGGCCGACGCCATATTGAAAGCGGTTGGGCAAACTGTCTGGCTCGACGATGAAAGCCAGCTCGATGCCGTAACGGCGATTTCGGGCAGTGGCCCGGCGTATGTTTTTTATTTTCTGGAGGCGATGCAAAAGGCGGCGGTGGACTTGGGCCTGACAGCAGAGCAGGGCTATGCGCTGGCATTGGCAACGTTCACGGGCGCTTCTGCACTTGCTACGCAATCATCCGACCCGGCCAGTGTATTGCGCGAGCGCGTGACATCTAAAGGTGGCACAACGCATGCAGCGATTACGTCCATGCAGGCCGCAGGCGTAGGTGGGGCGATTGCTGCTGCTTTGCAGGCGGCGGCAAAACGTAGTCAGGAAATGGGCGAGGAGTTTGGCAAGGTCTGATCCGATGAGCGGTGTGTTACTTGTCGTAGCAAGGCATGTTCAACGCATCAGACAATCAAGCTATTGATTAAGTCATTGATCAAGTCATTTGACTCTTGTGCCATTCGGCGAGCGCAGCATTCTGGTGCTGTGATGAGATCGGACTTCAGCGGCTTTATATGATATCCAGTCCCTCAATCGACGCGCCCGTATCAGCAGCCTGCGAGTTTTTTCCATGCAGTTTGATAGCGAGCCGCAGATCATTGACTGAGTCGGCGTTACGCAGTGCATCTTCGACAGAAATCTTCTCAGCATCGACCAGATCAAACAGTGCCTGATCAAAGGTCTGCATGCCAAGTTCGCGCGATTTTTTCATTAGCTCTTTGATCTGATGCACATCGCCATTGAAAATCAGGTCAGATATCAACGGCGAGTTCAGCATGATTTCCACCGCAGCGCAGCGTCCTTTGCCAGATTTGGCTGGGATCAGTCGCTGCGAAATCATGGCTCTCAGATTCAGCGACAAATCCATTAATACCTGCTGACGTCGCTCTTCTGGAAAAAAATTGACGATGCGGTCCAGCGCCTGATTCGCATTGTTGGCGTGCAGTGTGGCCAGGCACAGATGGCCAGTTTCTGCAAAGGCGATCGCATGATCCATCGTCTCTCTATCCCTGATTTCTCCAATCAGAATCACGTCGGGCGCCTGTCGCAAGGTGTTGCGTAATGCGGTGTGCCAATCGGCGGTATCGGTACCAACTTCGCGTTGCGTGATGATGCAGTTCATGTGGGGGTGCACGAATTCGACTGGGTCTTCGATGGTAATGATGTGCCCGTGACTGTTCGCGTTACGATGCCCGATCATTGCGGCCAGCGTGGTCGATTTGCCGGAGCCGGTTGCGCCGACCATGATGATCAGTCCACGCTTGGACATCACGATATCTTTGAGCTGTGGCGGCACGTTCAGCGCATCAAGCGCAGGAATTTCGGTGGTGATGGTTCGAACGACCATGCCTGCTTTGGCTTGCTGCATGAAGGCGGAGACGCGAAACCTGCCTATGTCTTGCGGGCTGATGGCGAAATTGCATTCATGCGTTGAGTGAAATTCTGCTAGCTGTGATTCATTCATGAGTGCATGCACGAGTGCGGCACTTTCCTCCGCAGAGAGTATTGTTTTGGAGACCGGCGTGAGTTTGCCGCTGAATTTGATGGCCGGTGCAAAGCCGGCGGTAATAAAAAGATCCGATCCGCCTTTTTCTTTCATCAGACCCAGCAATTGATGCATCAGTGATTGTGCGCGCGATAGTTCCATGATTAACCTGTGAAATTCTCAGGCATTTTGGCGGCGGCGCGTGCGGCGTCCAGCGAAATTCGATGGCTTTTGACCAGTCCCATCAGGCAGGCATCCAGCGTTTGCATGCCTTGAGCGCTGCCGGTTTGTATGGTGGAGTACATCTGAGCGACTTTGGCTTCCCGAATCAGATTCCGAATAGCCGGGGTACCCAGCATGATTTCATGCGCTGCTACCCGACCGTTACCTTCGCGGTTTTTGACCAGTGTTTGCGAGATCACTGCTTGCAGCGATTCCGAAAGCATCGCGCGCACCATGTCTTTTTCATCGCCAGGAAACACGTCGACGATACGGTCTATCGTCTTGGAAGCCGACACCGTGTGCAAGGTGCCGAACACCAGGTGACCAGTTTCTGCGGCGGTCAAAGCGAGTCGTATCGTTTCAAGATCGCGCAACTCGCCGACCAGAATGACATCCGGATCTTCGCGTAAGGCCGAACGCAGTGCGGCTGAAAATGATTGCGTGTGCGGACCGACTTCGCGTTGATTAATGAGTCCTTTCTTGGATTCATGAACGAATTCGATCGGATCTTCTATCGTCAGCACATGGGCATATTCGTTTTCGTTGACATGATTGACCATGGCGGCAAGGGTGGTGGATTTCCCTGAGCCTGTGGGTCCGGTGACCAGTACCAATCCGCGCGGCTTCAAGGCCAGATCTGCGAAGATCGGTGGTGTCTTCAGCTCTTGCAAGGACAAAATTTTTGATGGGATGGTACGCATCACCGCAGCGGCGCCTCGGTCCTGATTGAAGGCATTGACGCGGAAGCGAGCCAGACCGGGTAACTCGAACGAAAAATCGACCTCCAGCGTTTCTTCAAAGCGCTTGCGTAGCGCATCGTTCATGACCTCGTAGATCATGGCATGAACTTCTTTGTGTGGTATGGGTGGCAAGTTGATGCGTCGTACGTCGCCATGCACGCGAATCATCGGTGGCAGGCCAGCTGACAAGTGAAGGTCAGAGGCGCCGTTCTTGACCGAGAAGGTGAGCAGTTCGGAGATATCCATTGTGTATTGAGCAGATCAGGGAAGCGTTCAGATCGTGCAGGCCGCAGCATTGGCCTACGTGAAAACGCGCGATTATCTGTCCCGATACGGGAGACCACCAAGAAAAAACAGAAGAAAACGAGCCGCTGTTGTCTGCGCGCGGCATTCGATCGATGAGATTGGGTTCAGCCCAATACAACGCCCGCGAACACGGCAGCGCCTAGCCAATTGTTATGGCGAAACGCAGCAAAGCATCGCATCCGATCACGCTCGCGGATCAGCGTCCAGTGATAAACAGCAATACCGGCGGCAACGAGCATGCAGATGAAAAATCCTTTGCCCAATCCATGTAGCACGCCCACCGCCGTGATCAGACCGAGGCTGATCGCATAGCAAAGCATGACCGCGAGAACATCGAAACGACCAAAGGTAATTGCCGAGGTGCGTATGCCGATCCGAAGATCATCATCCCGATCGACCATTGCATATTCAGTGTCATACGCCAGTGCCCAGAAGACATTCGCCAGAAGTAGCACCCAAGCTTCGGTGGGTACCGTGTTGAGCACGGCGGCGTAGGCCATGGGAATGCCAAAGCCAAACGCAATGCCCAGATAAGCCTGCGGCAGAGCAAAAAAACGCTTGAAGTAGGGATAGCTTGCGGCGATCAGTACGGCC
>CANKWG010000025.1 GCA_947487325.1 Oxalobacteraceae bacterium
ATTTCTCTGCACGCCCAAAACGACCTTCTAGGTAAGCCTTTAATGCCTCCTGCAATGCACGTCCGGATTCACGCAACTGACGTGTCGCGCGATATTGCTCGACCCGCGCAGGCATGCCAAGTGTAGTGCGCACGGTGCTGATGATGACAAACATCAAGGCAAACAACACCACCATGGCGATGATGAAAAAATTCAAGGACAAATCCACCCGGTAGGGCGGATAGAAAAAAACGACGTTACCCGGATTGAAACGCGCCAGCACCGCGACCCCGATGGCGGCGGCAAACAATGTAAGTAACCAGAGGAAAAAACGCATGATTGGCGCGCCCTAGGTCAGGGTCTGGTAGACCGTGACTGACGCACGGCATTCAGACTATGCGACAGGGTCGGCATCTCAATGTTGAGTACGCTCTCCTGCAACTGCCGTATCTGCTCACGGCCCGCCTTTGTCTGGCGCGCGCGCGTGTCGAAGTAGCGCGCGAGCGCGCGATCGGCTTCGATCAGATCACTTCGAAAAGCTGCATCGTTGCGAGATAGCAGCGCAAGACGGGCGTTGAGCAAACGTAGCTTCAGGTTCTCACGCGCGAAAAACGCCTCGCCCGGTGAGAGTAGCAGTGCCTCCGGTGAACTCACCGTGCGTACGCGCACGAGATCCCGAACGTCATGCCACAAATCGCTGGTCCAACGATGCCAGTACTCCAACCATGCGCTGCGCCAATCTTGAGCGACAGCTGCCACCGATCCCGCAGCACCCGATGACGGTGAAGCCGCAAGGCGGGTCTTGGGCGGAGGTGCGAGCACGGCGGGCTTTTCGTCCGAGAGCAAAGGCATGTCGTCTATCTCGGCGACCAATGTATCGAGACGCAATGCGATACCGGTCAGATCCACATTGGGCAGGCTTTTGAGATTGTCGATATCTCGGGTAATGGCTCGGCGAATCGCAATGAACTGCGGCCGATCAGCGCGTGACAGACGGGCATCTGCATTTTGCAGGGCAATCAGAGCGCCGCGAATATTCCCGGCCAGTTGCAGCTGCTGGCTGGCGGTCGAGAGCACCTGCTCAATCTCTGCCAGTGCCCAGTCATCCCGGTTTTTGGCAAGGTCTTGGTACAGCTGCTCCAGTGCCAGCTGCTGACCTTGCGATTCGATCTGCTTTGCATCGAGCACAGCCACCTTGCCCTGTAATACCTTGAGTTCATCATCAACACGGCTGGCAATCAGCTTAGTCTGACTGTTGGTTTGTTCTCCGGTCTGTAGCCGCTGAGCGACTTCACGGCGAAGGTCAGTCACATCCGTACGGGCATTCCACCATTGCAGTGCCAGCAGCAAAGCGAGTAGGCCAATTACGGCTTTGAGTCGGAATTCAGGCTGGAGCAGGATACCGGGCAATTGCCAGCGCTCCGAAGATGCTGCCCTGAGTGCGTCAGCCTCCGCCGACGATTCAGCAGGAGCTGTCGGTGATGATGTTGCCGAAGACGCGCCCGCAGGGACGGCTGCGGGTTCCGCCGCGGGGGCGTCGGTCGATGCGCTCACCAATGGTTTGTCGGGATGTTCACTCATGTGCGAGATTGTATCGCGGCAAACAGGGCTTCGTCGCCTGATCCTGTACGTAAGAGTCGTTGAAATCCGAGTTCTTCTGCCGTCAGCGCGATTCGCTCATGCGGAACGATGAGCATACCCATCTGCAAACGTGCCCAAGCTTGGGCACCGGCCACCTCCAGCGTCATTTCCTTCAGGTAGCGCAGCGCTTCTGAACTGGTAATGACCCAGTCGCTACCGCTGGCGAGCAAATCCAGTAGCTGCGACGTGCGGACATCGTTAATTTCGGGTGGGCCGCGCCGATAGGCTGCCACTTGTTCAACTTGAATTCCCGCTTCGCGCAAGCGGTCGGCAAGCAATTCTCGGCCCGTCTCGGCGCGAATAATGAGAACTTTTTTACCTGCAAGCGCGGGCAGATCAAGCACTTCCAGTAGCGTCTCGGAATCGGTGCGCTGCAGATTGATGGGGCTCACGATATTAGCCCGATCCGGCGTCAGGCCATGCTGAGCCAGCGCCTGCCGGCTGCCCTCGCCCACCACAGCAGCGGTGACCGCCGCTGGCCAGTGACTGATATGTTCAAAAGCAGCATCAATCGCATTCGGACTGACGAAGGCGACCATCTCGTACTCGGGTAGCCGCTCCAAAACCGCTCTCAGTTCTCGGGTGTCGGCCAAAGGCTGTATGTCCAGTAATGGAAAAATCCGTGCATCGATGCCCAACGCCCTCAGCCGCGCAACCAGTGGCTCCGCCTGAGCAAACGGTCGAGTAATGGCGACGGGCCTGTCGGTTTGCTGCATGAAAGCCACCTGCAAAGGGAAGAGTCCGGCATCGTGGTCGACACCGCAAATCAGGTATTGCTCAAATACGGCCTAATGCCTGATTGACAAGCACTTGTCCGAGACCCTGAAACGATCCGAACTTACTCGTCAGTTTTGCACTCAGCAAGAATGGAGCGCGCGTCTTGTGCCTCGAGCAGACTAGCAATCTGCCGACCCAGCGCTTCCGGTGCTGTCGCCTCGCCGTTGATTTCGGCGCGGGCAATGCGTTTGCCATCGGGTGTTGCAACCATGGCCCGCAGATGCATACCGCTACCGTCGACCGTGGCGAAGGCGGCCAGGGGAATCTGGCAACTGCCCCCGAAGGTCAGGGACAAGGTTCTTTCTGCGCGCACTGCATGTGCGGTGTCAGGATGATTCAGCGGCGCCAGTAATTGCCGAAGATCTTCACGGCCGGAAGGAATTTCAATGGCCATCGCACCCTGACCCGGTGCGGGCAGGCTGTCTTCAGGCTCAATGACGGAACGGATGCGCGAGGCCATGCCCAGCCGCTTCAAACCAGCCGCAGCGAGAATGATGGCCGCATACTCACCCTTGTCCAATTTGCCCAAGCGCGTATCGAGGTTGCCGCGTAGCGGGTGAATCACGAGCTTGGGATAGCGGGCGGCAATCAGTGCTTGGCGGCGCAGACTGCTGGTGCCAACAATAGCGCCATCCGGGAGATCCGCCAGACGAGCGTAGTCGTTCGAGACAAAAGCATCGCGCGCATCTTCACGCTCCAGAATGGCGGCCAGCTCGAAGCCGTCCGGCAGTTCCATCGGCACGTCCTTCAGGGAGTGCACGGCCAGATCGGCCTCACCATTTTGCATGGCGACCTCCAGCTCTTTGACGAAGAGTCCCTTGCCACCGACCTTGGAGAGCGTGCGATCGAGAATCTGGTCGCCACGCGTGGTCATCCCAAGAATTTCTACGGTGCTGTGAGGATATAATTCGAGGAGTCGCGCGCGAACGTGTTCAGCCTGCCACATGGCGAGCCGGCTCTCCCGCGAGGCGATGACCAGTTTTCCGGAAAATGATGCGTTCAATGCAGCCTCTCTGAATTGGGCACAGTGTTGAACCTGTGGTCCGTTTAGCCCGTTTAGTCTTGTTTATTCACCGCTGAAAATTCGGCGGATTCTAACATGCGCACCACCCCTGAACCACCCACGCAGACCATCATCTCTCCATGCCTACTCAAAAACTCCCACTACGCACCAACCGAGCTACCGACAAGGACGCGCCGCTGAAGGAAGACATTCGGCTACTCGGCCGGCTGCTTGGGGAGGTGATTCGCCAGCAGGAAGGTGAAACGGTTTTCGAGATTGTCGAGACGATACGCCAGACCGCCGTGAGGTTCCGGCGTGAATCCGATCCGCAGGCCGGCACCGATCTCGATCGGCTGCTGAAAAAATTGACGCGCGACCAAACCAATGCGGTCGTTCGCGCTTTTTCTTATTTTTCTCATCTCGCCAATATCGCCGAAGATCAGCATCACAATCGACGGCGGCGCGCCTATTTGCTGGCGGGCTCGGCACCGCAGGCCGGCAGCATCGCAGCAACACTGCACAAACTCGATACGGCTGGCGTACCTGGCAAGGCAGTTCAGTCGTTCTTCGCGGATGCGCTGATCTCGCCGGTGCTGACCGCCCACCCCACGGAAGTGCAACGCAAAAGTATTCTGGATGCAGGTCGAGAAGTTGCGAGGCTGCTCGCTGCGCGTGATCTGCCCATGACCGCAGGAGAAAAAAATCGCAACACGGAATTGCTGCACGCCGAGGTCGCCAAGCTCTGGCAGACGCGCATGCTGCGCTACTCCAAACTCACGGTCGATGACGAGATTGAAAATGCGCTCTCGTTTTATCGGATCACTTTTTTACGTGAACTGCCCGGCCTGATGGACGACATCGAATCAGAAATCACGACGCAATACCCGCATAGCCGCCGCCACCCACTGCCACCTTTTCTGCAAATGGGCAGCTGGATCGGTGGCGACCGTGACGGCAACCCCAATGTGAATGCATCGACCATGACGCGCGCCATGTCGCGCCAGTCGACAACGATTCTGGATTTTTATCTGGAAGAGGTACACGCGCTGGGCGCCGAGTTGTCGATCTCCACACTGCTGGTCTCGGTCAGTACTGAACTGCAGGCCATGGCAGACGCCTCACCGGATCAGTCACCGCATCGTACCGATGAGCCCTACCGTCGCGCGCTGATAACGGTGTATGCACGTCTGGCGGCCACGGCACGCAAACTCGGTGTACAGAATATTTTGCGTCAGGAAGTCGGCGCGCTGGAGGCCTACGAAGATGCCGCCGGTTTCATTGCCGATCTGGACGTGATTGCAGATTCATTGCGGGCCAATCATGGCCTGCCGCTGACACGTCCGCGGCTGAATACCTTGCGACGTGCTGCCGAGATATTCGGGTTTCATCTCGCAACGCTGGATATGCGTCAGAGCTCGGATGTGCATGAGCGCGTGCTCTCTGAGCTATTTCGCGCCGCGGGTGTGGTCGCCGATTATGCCTCGCTGGATGAAGACGAAAAACGTGCCTTGCTGCTAGCCGAACTGGCCCAGCCCCGGCTGCTGTACTCGCCTTACCTAAATTATTCGTATGAAACGAATTCGGAGCTGGGCGTAATACGGATGGCGAAAACCGTCCGCGAACAATTCGGGCAACGCGCGATACGCAACTACATCATCTCTCACACCGAAACCGTCTCCGATTTGCTTGAAGTATTCCTACTGCAAAAAGAAACCGGGCTGCTGCGTGTCGGTGATAGTAGCGCCACCGCTGAAGCTGAGTTGATGGTCATCCCATTGTTCGAAACGATTCCTGATCTGCAAAATGCACCCGTGATCATGGATGGGATGCTCTCGATTCCACGCATCCGTGCACTGGTTAGTCGTCAGGGTGATTTACAGGAAGTCATGCTGGGCTATTCAGACTCGAACAAGGATGGCGGCTTTCTGACCTCGAACTGGGAACTTTACAAAGCGGAAGTGGGGCTGGTTGAGGTATTTGAGAAGCACGATGTGAAGCTGCGCCTGTTCCATGGTCGCGGCGGTACCGTAGGGCGCGGTGGCGGTCCAAGTCATGAGGCGATTCTGGCGCAACCAGCAGGCACGGTGAATGGTCAGTTTCGTTTGACCGAACAGGGCGAAATTATTGCGTCAAAATTTTCCAACCCCGAAATCGGACGTCGAAATCTGGAACTGGTGGTCGCCGCCGTCATGGAAGCGAGCCTGACACCCGGAAGAACTGACGTTAAGTACACCCGCCGGCTTGCAGAGTTCGAAGACATCATGGGGCAACTCTCTGCCCATGCTTATCAAGCCTATCGCAATCTGGTGTATGAAACCCCGGGCTTCACGGATTACTTTTTTGCCGCCACGCCTATTGCTGAGATAGCAGAGCTCAATATCGGCTCTCGGCCAGCATCCCGTAAATCGACGCGCCGGATTGAAGATCTGCGCGCTATTCCTTGGGGATTTTCGTGGGGACAATGTCGTCTGCTGTTGCCGGGATGGTATGGCTTTGGCAGCGCTGTTCATGCCTGGCTGGGAGAAGACAAGTCGCGCACAAAAAAAATCACACTACTGCGGGCAATGCTGAAAGAGTGGCCTTTCTTCTCTACCCTGCTATCGAACATGGATATGGTGTTGGCCAAAACGGATCTTGCCGTTGCCTCGCGTTACGCGAGTCTGGTCCCTGACAAAAAACTGCGCAATGCGATCTTCAAGCGCATCGTTGCAGAGCATGAGTTGGTTACCGAATCCTTGGTGATGATCACCGGATCGCGCGAACGTCTGGCAAATAATCCGACATTGGCGCGCTCCATCAAGAACCGCTTTGCTTATCTCGATCCACTCAACCACTTGCAGGTAGAGCTGATTAAACGTCATCGCAGCTGGAAAGAACAAGATAGAGAACCGGATATTCGTGTGCATCGCGGCATTCATTTGTCCATTAACGGTATCGCAGCAGGCTTGCGTAATACAGGTTAAGACTTTCTATCAAAACAAATCAAGGCAAGCCTTACTCTATAATCGGCGCACGCTGAACGCCAAATAAAAGACTTACATATGAACGAACAGTTTTCCAAAAAGAGCGAGGCCTGGTCCGCACGATTCTCCGAGCCCGTATCGGATCTAGTCAAGCGCTATACAGCATCGGTATTCTTTGATCATCGTCTGACAAGCGTTGACATTCAGGGTTCATTGGCACACGCAGAAATGCTGGCCCACCAGAAAATCATCAGCGCGCAAGATTATGCAGATATCCAACGCGGTATGACGCAGATACAAGCCGAAATCGCTGAGGGCAAGTTTGAATGGCTACTTGATCTGGAGGATGTACACCTCAATATTGAAAAGCGCCTCACCGAGCTGGTCGGCGATGCGGGCAAGCGACTTCATACCGGCCGCTCGCGCAATGATCAGGTGGCAACGGACATTCGTCTTTATCTGCGCGCTGCAATTGACGATATCTCCGTGCTGCTACGCGCGCTACGTATGGCCTTGGTTGATCTGGCAGAGAAAAATGCAGACACGATCCTGCCCGGCTTCACACATATGCAGGTAGCGCAGCCGGTGACTTTTGGCCATCACATGCTGGCTTATGTGGAAATGTTCGGCCGTGATGCCGAACGTATGGCAGACTGCCGCAAACGAGTCAATCGGCTGCCGCTGGGTTCTGCGGCACTGGCCGGCACGACCTTCCCTATCGATCGTGAACGCGTCGCAAAAACACTAGGTTTTGAAGATGTCTGCCATAACTCGCTCGACGCCGTATCCGATCGTGATTTTGCGATTGAATTCTGCGCCGCCTCAGCGCTGATCATGACGCATATTTCACGTCTGTCGGAAGAGCTGGTGATCTGGATGAGTCCCCGTATAGGTTTCATTGATATCGCCGACCGTTTCTGTACCGGCTCGTCGATCATGCCGCAGAAAAAGAATCCGGACGTGCCCGAACTGGCGCGCGGAAAAACCGGCCGCGTCAACGGCCATCTAGTGGCTCTGCTGACACTGATGAAAGCCCAGCCGCTGGCTTATAACAAGGACAATCAGGAAGACAAGGAACCGCTGTTCGATACGGTCGACACTGTCATCGATACCCTCAGAATTTTTGCCGATATGGCGGCAGGCATCACGGTCAAGCCCCAAGCGATGCGGGAGGCGGCACTGCAAGGCTATGCGACCGCCACCGACCTCGCCGATTATCTGGTCAAGAAGGGCCTACCCTTCCGGGATGCGCATGAGGCAGTCGCCCATGCGGTACGCGCTTGCGAACAGCGGGGCTGTGACCTGGCTGAGCTGTCGACCGAGGAACTTCGGCAGTTCTCCGAGCTGATTGGCCCAGATGTCCACCAGGTACTGACCCTGGAAGGCTCGGTGGCGGCTCGTAATCACGTGGGCGGCACCGCCCCTGAACAGGTCCGTCTGGCAATCCAGCGGGTTCGCAGCCTGCTGGCCTGACCTGTAGCGCCCAGATAAAGCATTCGCGGCTTTTACGGCCCGGATGCTTTTTTTTTATGGCAATGTTGTGATAAAACGTCGGAGCTACCAACAATTAAACCAATCGGTAAAGTAACAGGCAAACTACTGCAAAGCATTACGGGGACATAATCAAAAATCGGCTAAATTCCGGTCGCGCTTGCCGTCTCCTTTTTTTCGGGTTCTGAAATTTCGGGAGTACGAATGGCAGTGGCGAACCCGGCAGTGAAAAACTAAAAATCAAGGAGATACTGATGCAATCAACAGCCATTGATCAAACACTTCACGAGTGTGCCGCCGGGGATCAAAAATCAGCGGTTCAGACGCGCTGTCTTCACCCAACACACTTACGGTGATGACGGAAACATCTCGCTACTGATCCTTAAGTCAATTTTCGCGAAAGAAATACGACCATGTCATTCCTATTGTCTCTATCGAAATACATCGATGCGCTGAACGAAAAAATCGGCCTCGGCATCAGTTGGGCTCTGCTGCTTGCAGTTCTGATCTGCAGCGGTAATGCGCTTGTCCGATATACCTTCAATACCAGCTCCAATGCCTGGCTGGAAATCCAATGGTATCTTTTTGGGGCGATTTTTCTTCTGGCGGCACCGTACACATTGCGCCGCAACGAGCATGTCCGTATTGATGTCATCGTGGGACGCTTTTCAAAGCGTACGCAGGTCTGGATTGACGTCTTCGGATTTATTTTCTTTTTATTACCTGCCACTCTCCTGATTCTCTACTTTGCCGTGCCATTTGCTTGGGAATCGGTTCGTAACCAGGAAGTATCAAGTAATGCAGGCGGGCTGATCGTGTGGCCTGCAAAAATTCTTATTCCGATTGGTTTCCTGCTGCTGACGCTACAAGGCATCTCCGAGCTGATCAAGCGGGTGGGATTTCTGAGGGGCCAAGTCGATGCCAGTGTTTTCGAGAAGCAGAGCACGACGCCTGCGGAAGAAATCGAGGCGATCAAAGCCGCCAATAACCTAAACTGATCTGAATCGAGGCGCCTCATGACTGAATTTTTAATTGCGAACATGGCACCCATCATGTTCGCCGCACTGGTTGTATTCCTGCTATCGGGCTTCCCCGTAGCTTTTTCGCTCGCCGCCAATGGCTTGATGTTCGGGCTGGTCGGTATCGAGCTGGGACTTCTCAAGCCGGAGTTGCTGCAGGCGCTGCCTAATCGCCTGTTCGGCATCATGGCAAACGACACCCTTCTGGCCATTCCATTCTTCACCTTCATGGGGCTGATTCTCGAGCGCTCGGGAATGGCAGAGGATTTACTTGACACGATAGGCCAGCTGTTCGGACCACTTCGCGGTGGCGTTGCCTACGCGGTCATTTTTGTCGGTGCACTCTTAGCAGCGACCACCGGCGTGGTGGCGGCTTCAGTGATCTCCATGGGACTGATTTCACTCCCGGTCATGCTTCGCTATGGCTATGACCGCCGGATCGCTTCAGGCGTCATCGCAGCATCAGGTACATTGGCGCAAATCATCCCGCCATCGTTAGTTCTGATTGTGATGGCAGACCAGCTGGGACGCTCGGTCGGCGACATGTATCAGGCTGCTTTCCTGCCCGGCTTGTTGTTGACAGTGATGTACGCGCTCTATGTGCTGGCGATATCCTTGATCCGTCCGGATTCGCTACCTGCTCTTCCTCTTGAAGCGCGCAATCTTCGCGAAAAAGATGGCAGCAGCGGCATCCTATCGCTCTTTGCAGTCATTGGCGCTGGCATCCTTGCAGGATGGTTGTTCAACAAGTTTTATCTGGTGACCAAGCCCACACTGAAAGCTGATGAAGCTGTCGTGTACAGCGGCGTCGTGACTGTTTTACTGACATACTCGCTGGCCATACTTAACAGCAAACTCAAGCTGGGTCTGCTGTCCAAACTGGCAGAGAAAGTCGTCCTGGTGCTTGTACCGCCGCTGGCGTTGATTTTTCTGGTGCTCGGCACCATCTTTGTCGGTATCGCGACCCCAACCGAAGGCGGTGGCATGGGTGCACTCGGCGCCCTGATCCTAGCGTTGATGAACCGGCGTCTGAGCAATGATTTGCTCAAGCAAGCGATGAATTCCACCACGCGGCTTTCCTGCTTCGTACTGTTCATCCTGATCGGTTCCAGTGTTTTCTCTCTAGTATTCCGCGGCGTGAACGGCGATCTTTGGGTAGAACATCTGCTGACCTCGCTCCCGGGTGGTACCGCAGGCTTTCTGATCGTCGTGAATATTCTGTTCTTTGGTCTGGCGTTCTTTCTGGATTTCTTCGAACTGGCCTTTATTCTGGTGCCGCTGGTGGGACCTGTCGCTGACAAATTGGGTATCGATCTGATCTGGTTTGGTGTGCTGTTATCGGTGAACATGCAAACCTCGTTCATGCATCCGCCTTTCGGATTTGCACTGTTCTACCTGCGCTCGGTTGCACCCAAAGAAGTTAAAACCAGTGATATTTACTGGGGTGCGGTTCCATTCGTCGGCATTCAAGTACTGATGGTTGCGTTGATCATCGCCTTCCCAGCGTTGATTTCAGTGGGTACCAAAACGGATATGAAGGAACAAATCGAATTGAACATCGATATGTCCGGCGATAGCCTCGATGATCTGACCAATACCGAATTCTCATTCGATGGCAATACGGGTGGTGGTGATATCAAGCTTGATATGGAGCCATCGCCTGCGAAAAAATAAAATAGATTGAATCCAGGGGGCTCTCTGGTTCAAACTTAAAGCGCATCCTCAGGGGTGCGCTTTTTTTATTGCCTTTTCCATGACATTATTTTGTCGATTTATCTACCGCAATGAAATGAGATCTTGAAGTAGTCCATCTCGATTGGGATCAACTCTCTCACATTGCTGATCGTCCGATAGGTTATTCACGCCCATAAAAAATCCCGCCGCAGCGGGATTTTTTATGGCTGGGGGTGTAGATAAGCCAGTTTACTTCTTGCTGATCAAATAACCCTGCATCGGTGCCTCAGCGACCGAGTACCAATTGTTTTGATCCTGACGGAAACGACGCCATGGATCCAATACCTTCTTGAACTTCGGATTCTTTGCCGCCTCCTCCTCGAAAACTTCCATAGCCGCCTTGTGACAGGCATCCATAATCGACTTGGAGAATGAACGTACCTTCACGCCATTCTTCATCAACCGAGCCAGTGCAGCTGGGTTGCGTGCGTCATACATCGCCTGCATCGTGACATGGGCCTCATAGGTCGCCACTTCAAGTGCTGCCTGATAGTCCTTGGGCAGCTTGTCCCACTCTTTCTGGTTCACGTAGAAAGACAACTGGGCACTCGCTTCCCACCAACCTGGCGCGTAATAGAAAGGTGCAACCTTGTTGAATCCCAGCTTTTCGTCATCATAGGGACCGATCCACTCAGCCGCATCGATCGTGCCCTTTTCCAGTGCCGGATAAATGTCGCCACCCGCGATTTGCTGCGGCACGACGCCCAGACGCTGCATGACGCGGCCGGCAAAGCCACCTACACGCATTTTCAGGCCATCAAGGTCCTGCGGTGAGTTGACTTCCTTGCGGAACCAGCCACCCATCTGACAGCCTGTGTTGCCACCCATGAAATTCAAGATACCGTAGTCATGGAAGAACTCACGCATCAGCTGGCGACCACCGCCTTGATCCATCCAGGCTGTTTGCTGACGTGATGTCATACCAAAGGGAATCGAGGTGTCGAATGCGAAAGTCGCATCCTTACCGAAGTAGTAGTAAGACGCTGAGTGACCGATCTCTACCGTACCCGCCTGCACCGCATCCAGCACTTGCAGTGCTGGTACGAGTTCGCCGCCCGGGAATACACGAATGTTGAATTTTCCGTCCGTTAATTGAGCAACACGCTTTGCCAGAGTCTCTGACGCGCCATAGATGGTGTCGAGCGACTTGGGAAAGCTGGAAGCAAGTCGCCAGCTAATGGTCGGATTGGTTTGCGCAATGGCAGGCGCTGCCACGATACCGGCCGCTGCGCCAGCAGCCGCTTTTTTAATGAAAGTACGACGTGTCATGAGTGTGTCCCCTTCTCCCAGTTTAAAAATAAAGCGCTAGCCCGCCGATCGGAATTATTGTGAGCTCGCGCCTTTGCTGTTAAAACAATGGCAATTCTAGGAGGGTGACTTCAAATACAGCAATAGGGAGATACATGCAAATACGCATCTGTTGTTTGCACGCACTGTCTGTAACATTTCTGCACAAGTAACAAAAATTTCTTAGCACCACCGTGAATAAAAACGCGAAGAAAGAGATGTCGTAAAACCGCATCAATTCATGAAAAAAATCTCAGGAAACTTAGGGGCACATGCGTTGCCTGATGTTGCCTCGGAGAATAACTCTAGAGAAAATTTCTCAAGTGCTTTTGCGGACAATCAATTTGCTCGAAAGCAAACACTCAGCGGGAAGCGTTTGCAGGCAGGGGGAAATGGAGGGCTTAAGATAAATCAGTAAGAATCAAAACGACTGGCGCAGTCCGGGGCTTGCACGCCCACTACCGCGCCAGACGGATATCGCAGAAATCAGGAAGGATACGTTCCGAGCATTTTTTAACCGCCGGCGATCGTCATCGTGCTGATCAGGATGGAGCCAGTGCTTTTCGTACCTCGAACCAGAACATCCGAACCAATAGCGACGATATCTTTGAACATATCTCTCATATTGCCTGCAATTGTGATTTCCTCGACAGGGTATTGAATCACGCCTCGCTCCACCCAATAGCCAGAGGCGCCACGTGAGTAATCACCCGTGACGTAATTGACACCATGACCCATCAGTTCGGTCACCAGCAAGCCGGTGTCGAGCTTTTTGAGCATCGCGTTGAAATCATCACCAGCAAGCGTGGTCGACGACACAATCTGCAGATTGTGTGACCCGCCGGCATTGCCCGTAGTTTGCATACCGAGCTTGCGTGCGGAATACGTCGAGAGGAAATATCCCTGAACAATGCCATTGCTGACCACTTCTCGGCGATGTGTGCACACACCCTCTTCGTCGAAAGGCGAAGATCCGACAGCACCCAGTACGTGTGGATCCTCAATGATCTGTATTTCCGGGCCAAAAACGGCCGTCCCCATAGAATCGGTCAGGAATGTGGATTTCCGATACAGCGAACCACCCGAGACAGCCTGCACAAACGATCCCAGCAACCCGGCGGCCAGAGGCGCCTCAAACAGAACCGGACATTTACGGGTATCGAGCTTACGGGCATTCAAGCGCGACAACGCTCGCTCGGCCGCATAGCGTCCAATCGCTTCAGGCTGCGCCAGCTTGGTCGGATCGCGATCGGACGAATACCAGTCATCGCGCTGCATATTGTTGCCCTTACCAGCGATGGGCGATACTGATAGGGAGTGACGCGAATACGGATAGCCGCCCATAAAACCGCGCGTGTTGGCCATCACGAAATGCGACTGCTGCGCATAGGTGTTGGCACCCTCGCTGTTGGTAATCCGCTTGTCGACGGCAAAAGCTGCTGCCTCGGCGCGCTGCGCCAGCTCGACGGCCTGCTCAGCAGTCAACGTCCAAGGATGAAAAAGCTGGAGGTCACGCGGCTGCATCTCGAGAAGTTCTGCTTCGGGCAAGCCAGCGCAATCATCCTCGGCGGTGAAGCGCGCAATGTTATAGGCCGCATCGACCGTGTCTTTGAGCGACTGCGCAGAAAAATCTGACGTACTCGCATTGCCTCGGCGAATGGCGCGATCTCGGCCAAGATACACGGTCACACCGATACCCTTGTCCTTGTTTTGCTCGATGGTTTCGATCTGGCCCTTGCGCACCGTCACAGACAAGCCCTGGCCTTCGCTAATCTCGACGGCAGCGTCCGAGGCGCCTTTATCTTTTGCAAAGCGCAGCACATCCTGCGCGATCTCTTTGAGTTGATCCTGGCTATGGCTGAAAAATGATTGGGTCATGGGGCGATTTCTGGATGTCAGGGTCAAAGCAGGTATCATAGCAGCCGTTCAAGAATGCCATAGGCCGTCCATCATGCCCAACGCCAACCGGGGCGCAGTCGGATTCCAATCCAGTGAATTCGAGCAGGAATACGATCGCCCGTCCAAATCTCAACTCAAGCGTGAAAGTACCGCTCTCCAGAAGCTGGGTGAGACTCTGGTCAACGCCGCGCGTGATCGCGTTAAGCGCATACCCATGCCCGAAGACGTTCAGGAAGCCATCCTCATCTGCCAGCAAATCAGCGACCATGAAGGACGCCGTCGTCAGCTACAGTATGTGGGCAAGAAAATGCGCACGCTCACCGAAGAAGAAGTGAGCGTGATACAAACCGCGGTCGACGGCTGGCGCGGTACGTCTCGCGCCGAAGCAGCCTCATTGCACGCGATTGAACGACAGCGCGATCGCCTACTGGCAGATGACAGCGTCATCACCGAATTGCGCGCACGGCATCCCGACCTCGATGTGCAGCATCTGCGCACACTGGTGCGCAATGCGCGCAAGGAGCAAGCCGAAAAAAAACCGCCGAAAGCTTATCGCGAAATTTTTCAGCTGCTGAAATCACTTCAAGGCGAAACTCAGTCCCCGACCGAATCTGAACAACATGACGACGAAGAAAACCCGTAATCACCCCGATGAGCTGTTGATTGGACTGGTCTCGATATCGGACCGTGCGTCAAGCGGCGTCTACGAAGATCAGGGCGTACCTGCACTGCGGGACTGGTTTTCGCAGGCACTCAGTAGCCCATGGCAGATGGAGACCCGCCTGATCCCTGATGAACAGGCATTGATAGAAAAGACGCTGATTGAACTGGTCGATCAGGTCGGATGCGATCTGGTGCTGACCACGGGCGGCACCGGGCCAGCGCGACGCGATGTGACACCCGAAGCGACACTGGCCGTCGCCACGAAAATCATGCCGGGCTTTGGCGAGCAGATGCGACAAATCAGCCTGCGCTTCGTGCCCACAGCCATTCTGTCGCGGCAAGTGGCCGTGATACGTGAGGCCCATGACCATGCGGCGCTGATCATGAATCTTCCAGGCCAGCCGAAATCCATACGCGAAACACTGGAAGGTCTGCGCGACGATCAAGGCCAATCGATTGTCGGCGGCATCTTCGCTGCTGTGCCCTATTGCATTGATCTCATTGGTGGTCCTTACATCGAAACCCACGATGCCGTATGCAAAGCCTTCCGTCCTAAATCCGCGATCCGTGCAAAATAGCGGTAAAAACAACCACTCATTCAAGCCATGACTGACCTGCCCCACCTCGAAACCATTGAGCTGAGTACCACAGAGCATCCTGAAGCCGCAGTGATCTGGATGCATGGTCTGGGTGCCGATGGCAATGACTTTGTGCCCATCGTCCGCGAACTCGATCTCACCGGATGTCCCGGGATACGTTTCATCTTCCCGCACGCCGAGACCATGCCAGTGACGATTAACGGTGGATATGTGATGCGGGCTTGGTATGACATTCTTGGCATGGACCTCGTGCGCCGCGAAGATGAAGCCGGTTTGCGTCAATCACAAATGCGCATCGAGCAATTGATCGAGCGCGAAGTGACCAGAGGCATTCCAGCATCACGCATTGTTCTCGCGGGCTTTTCGCAAGGCTGTGCAATGACGCTGCAAACCGGACTACGCTACCCGCAACAACTTGCGGGCCTGCTTTGCTTGTCTGGCTACCTGCCGCTTGCAGATTCGATCGCCCAAGAACGTCACCCCGCAAATCAGCAAACCCCGATCTTCCTCGCGCACGGCCGGGGGGATGGCGTCGTACCGATTGATCGGGCAGAGACATCGCGTGAATTGTTGCTTGAGCACGGTTATGACATCGAATGGCATGACTACCTGATGCAGCACTCGGTTTGTGAAGAAGAAATTACTGACATCGGCCACTGGCTAAGGCGCGTTTTAAGCTAGCCGCAAAAAACACGGATTTTTTCTGTCTGTCGAAAGAACACCGAATTTCGCTTTTGAAAAAACCTGGCGCTCAACGTCATGTTTACCTGCGTGTGTACGCGATCCTGGCTCCGCACAAAATTCGTACAAAGTCATCGCCGCGCCTCAGTGGGTGGGTACAAAGCCAGTTTTTTAAGTGAGAATTCAAGAGGAAAAGCGAGAAAAAGCCCTTCATTCTGGGCGCGCCAGAGATACTTCACGGCTATTGCAAGAGGTAAAATAGAGGTAAGGACGGACGCACCCCGCTAGGGGAGCATCACGATAAAAAAATGAACCACACCCCCACGCAGACTGAGACAACCACTCCACTGCAGCCAGCCTTCAGCGTGCTTTTCCTTTGCATGGGCAATATATGCCGCAGTCCAACGGCGCACGGCGTCTTCCGGCATATGGTCAAAGAAGCACGTCTCGATACCATCGTACATGTCAGCTCGGCCGGCACCCACAACTATCACCCGTTGCCGTTGGCTTGGTGCCGCAGCCAGCACACCGCATCACAGCGCGGCTATGATC
>CANKWG010000026.1 GCA_947487325.1 Oxalobacteraceae bacterium
AGGCGTTTGCGGAAAGTCTGTCGCGTTGTGTTGCTGGTTTTTTCTTCGGTCGTATCGGTGCTGGAAAAACCAAAGTCGCGCGCCGGGGGTAGTAGTACATCCAGAATGCGGTCTTCTGCGGCATCTGCGGCTTGTGCACGTACGTCGCGCATCGCCTGTTCGCGAGTTTGCTTGATACCGATTTCGGTCAGGTCGCGAATGATGGTGTCGACATCGCGACCGACATAGCCGACCTCGGTGAATTTAGTCGCCTCGATTTTGATAAACGGCGCATCCGCCAGTCGCGCCAGTCGCCGGGCGATTTCGGTTTTGCCCACGCCCGTGGGGCCGATCATGAGAATGTTTTTTGGCGTAATTTCATGCCGCAAAGGTTCCGGTACTTGCTGACGACGCCAACGGTTACGCAGCGCAATCGCCACAGCGCGTTTGGCGCGGGATTGTCCGACCACGTGTTTGTCGAGTTCGGTCACGATTTGTTCAGGGGTGAGATTCATCTGTCGTCGCTCTTGTTTAATCTAGGCTTTCGATGGTCAGCGAAAGATTGGTGTAAATACATAGCTGACCCGCAATGGTTAGCGATTTTTTGACAATCTCGGTTGGCGACAATTCAGTGTTTTCCTGCAATGCCTTCGCAGCCGACTGCGCATAGCTGCCACCGGAGCCGATCGCGCCTATGCCATCTTCAGGCTCAAGCACATCGCCATTGCCGGTGATGATCAGTGTCGATTCACGATCTGCCACCAGCAGCATGGCTTCAAGCCGTCGCAGCATGCGATCGGTGCGCCAGTCCTTGGCTAGTTCAACCGAGGCGCGCATCAAATTGCCTTGATGCGTTTCGAGTTTGGATTCGAAGCGTTCGATCAGGGTAAATGCATCCGCCGTACCACCCGCAAAACCGGCCAGTACTTTGCCGTGAAACAGCTTGCGCACTTTGCGTGCAGAGCCTTTCATGACCACATTGCCTAGCGTGACTTGACCATCGCCGCCCAGCGCCACTGTCTTACCGCTTCGCACCGAAAGAATGGTCGTGCCGTGAAATTGTTCCATGTCGGATCTCTCAAAAAATAAGCACCTGTCGAGATAAGCCGCCAGGTGGTTCGTCATCCAATTCAAACAAACAAGTAAAGTTGTAGACAGCATGAGGGCTGTCTGATTTTCAGGTTTTGCGATGGATGATCTTCAGCTTGCCGTCTCCACCCACGAGTCGCAGCAAGACTGAGACAAGAAAGCTCGTATGGCGCAATTCTACCGGTTTGATGCCGGCGAGGCGGTTCAAGTCCGTGAGCAGGGGTGATGCGGCATTGAAATCCACGCGGCGCAAATCCCTACAGTCCAGCACGATACGTTCATGGCATTGTGCATGGGTGTTAATTTCGGCCAGCAGGCCACTGAGGGGCATTTCGATGGTGGCAGGCATGAGAAAAGCCTGGTCTGAGCGGGCAGTGCTCGCGTCCTGCAGGGGTATCTGGCTTGAGCGCGGGGATGGCGGCGACACTTCATAGGTGATGCTGTAATCAATGCAGGCGGCTTCATAGGCTGTCGTGTCCTGTATCAGCCAGAGTAATTCCATCAGCAGCCGCCAGCCAGTCTCATCATCATCACGCCTTCCCGGTTGGATCAGAGCGTTAATTTTTTCCGTCAGCGTATCAACATTCTTGAGGCTCACTTCGCAGGTCTGTGCTTGCCATTTAGAGAGCGTGTCTAGCAAGGCGCGGCAACCTGCCAGATCAACCTCGCTGACACTGACAAATTCAAGACGGAAGCGTCGATGCCGGCAGCCCATTTGAAACAAATGGTCCAGCATGGGTTCACTGCTGCTCGACAATTTGCCGCGGAAGCTTAGTGCCGGCAGTTTGTCGGCGGAGGCGTTGGCTGTCATTGTTTCGACGCATTGCCATGGGGGTGGTGATGTTTCAAAGCGCTCTGCATAGGCCAGCGCATGCTGCTCGAATGCTGCTTGATTTCCTTCGGCTTCATGTAGTTCCAGCAGCATGCGCCAAGCGAGTTTTTCATCCGACTTTGGTGCTGGCTGAGTTATAGCGACTGACAGCAGTTCTCGTGCGGCGGCGGTTTGACCGCTGCCAAAGAGAATAGAGGCTTCTTCAATCGTTTGCCGAAGTTCGGTAGCTTGTGCTGATAGAGACGATTCCGCACTTTGCGAAGGCAAGCTGGTGCTGAATTCGGCAGACATTTCGCATTCGATCTCATCGATTTTTTTTGAAGTGCTGAGTGCCTGCACATCCGGCTGTAATGCCTGTGCCGAAGCATTTCGCACATGGCGTGTTGCAGTTTTGCCGAATAAGCCGAAGATTTTCACGTTTGATCAGGTCGATGGAGAGAAGCGATGGCAATGTGAGTTGCCGGGCCGCGCAGATTGGGCCATTGGAAGTGCGGTTCAATTACGCATCAACGCGCCCGTCGCAATTACAACGATGCGTGTCGCTTTTGTCAAACAGTGCGACGTGTAGTGTAGGCTTTTGTTGACGCAGCATCAGACACCACGAGGTGTGGCCACTGATGCTGCGTATTATTTAGAATTGCTTTCTGGAACGACGTCGTATTAAAAACGGGTACGCAGACCGACCATGAGATTTCTGCCCGGCTGCGGTACGTAGTCTTTCAGCAGTGAAGTCGACAGCCGAATTTCTTCATTGAGCAGATTGCGCGCCAGAAGGAACCAGGTGACATCGGTAGTGCCGTAGCGCTGCACATAATTGACACTCGCATCGACGCGGGTATATGCCGGCGTTGTCGTTTCTTCCGAGATGCTACTGCTGGCAATGCGATTGTGAGCACTGGCATGCAGTACGGAGAGCGATGAACGCCATTGCGAATCCTGGTAGCCGAAACTCAGGCCCGTCCGTGTTGTGGGTTGCAGAGGCAGATTACCCAGATTATCCAGTGTGCCCCGTGAGGTGTCGGCGAATACGCGACCAAACCAGCCGGGATCGTAATAGTTGTAACTCAACTCGGCTTCGACACCGCGCAGGGTGGCGTTGGCTTGGCTGAAGGTGCGGTCGAACTCCATGCCATCAGCAACACCCAGCACTGCATCTGACAGCGAACCGTAGACAAAGTTTTTCACTTTATTCTGAAAAACATTGGCCTTCCAGCGTAATGCCTGCGTTGTTTTTTGCAGGGACAGGTCGATATTTTTCGAAGTCTCTTTTTTCAGGTTGGCGTCACCGATATCATAAGTTTCGGTCGGGTGATGGGCGCCACCTGAATACAGTTCTTCTGCTGTTGGTGCGCGCTGTGCGACAGATGCGGTAGCGCCGATGCCATAGCCGGGCATGAAAGCCCACAGCGCCCCGGCGGAGTATGAGCCCAGATTAAATGATCGTTTGGTATTTGCGAGTGGACTTCGCGAGACAGATTCAAATCGTCCGCCGACGTTGATTCTCAGGTCACCAAAGTCGCGTTCTTCTACAATAAAACCGGCGGTCGATTGCGAGCGAGTGCGAGGTACCGTTGGATCATCGCCGTCAAGATTCAGGGCTTGTACATTTGCGTGCTCGGTTTGTAATCCGAATTTACCGCGCCATCCGGCGATCGGCAGGTGGCTCAATTCCCAGCGAGATTCGAAGGACTTGTTACTGAATCGCACGTGCGGATCGGTGCCAGAGTTTTCCAGTTCCGTGTGACGATAATCGGTCTGCCCCAGTTTCACGCGCAAGCCATCGAAACCTGCAAATGGCGATTTGATCAAACTGTCTATATCAAAGCGGGTTTGTGAAAGATCGATTTTGGAAAGCTCATCGCGGCCATGAATTCCATAGACTTTACCCAGCTGGGAGAGCGAGGCACCGATATGTCCCCAGTCCTGGATCACGGAGCCACCGACGGCGATATTGTTTTCGCGGTTGCGAGAAAAGCCGAGCCTGCCGGTATCATTGTTCGCAGCACTTGAGTCGACCGCACTACTTCCTGGAATGCGATAGTCACCGGCATTCATCACATTGCCATCAACGTGCAAGCCGATATTCCCGGCGGATCGATCAGCTGAAAAACTCAGACCCGTGCCTTGATCTACGGAGCTGTATCGCAGTTCGGATTCACCAGTAGCGCGCGGTTCTAGCGTGGTGGGTATACGGTCATTGACGATGTTGACCAAGCCACCGATGGCGCCGGATCCGTACAGCAGTGCCGCAGGTCCGCGCAAGATTTCAATCTGACGCGCGCTCATCATGCCGCTGCCGACCGCATGGTCATTGGAGATTGCCGACAGATCGCCAGTGCTCATGCCGTTTTGCAGAATTTTTACGCGCGGTCCTTCCAGTCCGCGAATAATCGGGCGCGATGCGCCCGTACTAAATCCCGAAGCATTCACGCCCAGCTCACTGCCCAAGGTATCGCCGAGCGAGCTGCCTAGCTTGTTGCGTAACTCGTTGCCCGATAGCACCTTAGCGGGTGCCAGAATCATCGCATTTTCATTCGCACCAAACGGATCGGCAGTGACGATCACGGGTGCGAGGCTTTTGGTTTGTTCCTGACTGTGCGCTGTGACCGCAATACCTGCAATTGCGCAGGCAACCGCATGCGCTAGAAAATTCTTGCGTAAGTTCATGCATTTCTCCACTGATGAATAAAGCACGCACCGCCGAAGCGAGTTGTCGCTGGCGGTGGTCCTGATGCGGGATTCAGGCCTTCAGTGGTGGTGCACGGGAGGAAAAATGAGCGAAAAAGGCCGGTGCATGGCCGGTGTAGGTCAGTGCCGCAGGGGCAAACGAGGGTGCGGGTGCGACAAAGAGTGTGATTGCAGGCGAGTGCAGACCTGCGCCCAAGGTGGCTGCATCAAAAGCGGCACAGGCACTGGCCGCCTTCTGGTGATCGGCGACGCCGGCTTTCGATATCTCGACAGTGGTCGCGTCATTCCGGCTGTGCGCGTGGGCAATCGCGTGTGCATAGCCTAGCCACTGCGTCAGCAGCAGGCTCAGCATCAGAACCATGCTCAGAAAGGCAGCAGGGCGATGCATTTTTCGGCGAGTTAGCACGGTTGATGACATGCGTCTGGCAGAATGAGTAACAAAATAACAAATAGATGAAGAACAGATACTACTTCACACCGTAACCGATTGTCACGACAGGGATTGCTGCGTAGTAGTGCGCTCTGGGAATGCTGGCTGAGTATCAGTGCTGAGGAGGGCAGCCCGCCTGCAGCCCGACTAGCATCAGCCGGGTGCATTGTGCAGTCGACGAATCAGTCGCCGTACAGTTTTTGCTTGAGCTCGCGCCGCTGCTGTGCTTCCAGAGACAGGGTTGCAGTCGGACGTGCCAGTAGCCGCGGAATCCCGATAGGCTCGCCGGTTTCCTCGCACCAGCCATAGTCGCTGGAATCAATGGATGCTAGCGATTGCTGAATTTTCTTGAGGAGCTTGCGCTCGCGATCGCGGGTGCGAAGCTCAAGTGCGTGCTCTTCTTCAATGGTGGCGCGATCTGCCGGATCCGGCACCAGCACGGTTTCGCGCAAATGCTCGGTGGTCTCGCCCGCGTTTTTCAGCAAATCCTTTTCCAGCTGCTGAAGGCGCGCTTTGAAAAAAGCGAGCTGCGCAGAATTCATGTAGTCCTTCTCGCCCATTGCGAGAATTTGCTCTTCGGTGAGATGAGCGCCGTCGATGCCGGCGGTCTTAGAGGTTTTTGTATTGGTTGCCACGTCAGTTGCTCTCGTTGCTGCGAATCTGTGAATTTTACCCATTGCCGTTGCAGCGAAATTGTGGCTGCGCAGGGACTGTGGGCCGTGGTTCCGGGTTGTCTCCATCAAACCTTGGAATCTGACTCGTTAGCTACCTAAGGAGATGGATTCTTTGGCTCCACCCGGCTGAAACCGGCGGCTATTTTAATCGTATTGCCCGGCCACGGGACAAGCTTTGAATGATTTTTAAGCGATTTAGTATTGATCACTGCATTAGCCGGGGCGAAACCTTACCAACTTTATACCAGACATTGCTCCAGACCCTCGATAAAGATACCTTTCGGCAAGTTTTGTCCAATAAAAACGATTTTGCTGCCTCGCGTCTCGGTTTCCGCCCACTGCCCGCCCAGATCGCTGCCCATGGTCTGATGCACGCCCTGAAAGATCACCTTGCGGGAGGCACCTTCCATCCACAGCACCCCTTTGTAGCGCAGCATGCGCGGACCATACACTTTGATCAGGCTGCCGAGGAATTCCTCTAGACGGCCCGGATCAAACGCGCGATCGCTGCGAAAAACAAACGCTGCAATATCATCCGTGTGGCTGCCGCCGTGATGATGCGCATGATCGTGGTCGTGGTGATCGCAGTGATCATTGCAGTCATGTTCATGATCGTGCTCAAGCGATTCTGCTTTCAAAAAATCCGGATCGATATCCAGACGCTCATTGAGATTGAAACCACGAATGTCGAGAATTTCCGAGATCGCTACCTTGCCGAAATCTGCGTGCAACAAGGGCGCGCGCGGGTTCATGCGCTTGAGGCGCGTTTCCAGTGCCATGATTTGATCGGGTGTGACCAAATCCGTTTTCGAGAGCAGCATGCGGTCCGCAAAGCCTGCCTGCCGCTGTGCTTCTTCATAGGTGTCGAGTTGATGCATCGCATGGCTGGCATCGACCACCGTGATGACGCCATCAAGCAGATAGTCGGTCGCGATTTCTTCATCCATGAAAAAAGTCTGCGCCACCGGTCCGGGGTTGGCCAAGCCCGTGGTCTCGATCACGACGCGATCAAATTGCAATGCGCCGTCTCTGCGTTTGCGTGCCAGTTCGCCCAGAGCAGTAATCAGGTCACCGCGCACGGTGCAGCAGACGCAACCATTGTTCATTTCGACGATTTGTTCATTGCTATCGCGGACGAGAATTTCATTGTCGATGTTTTCTTCGCCGAACTCGTTTTCAATGACGGCGATTTTGTAACCATGTTGTTCATGCAAAATCCGATTGAGTAGCGTGGTTTTGCCGGCGCCCAAAAAGCCGGTGAGAATCGTAGCGGGAATAAGAGACATGATCTGCGTATTTTTCCTGAAGTATTTGCTATGACCTGAAACCAGAGTGATAACAGCCCGTGATTTTATTTCTGTTTTTTGGCGCGAGGATGGGCAGCGTCATAGACTTGCGCCAGTCGCTGAAAATCCAATGAAGTGTATACCTGTGTCGAAGCAATCGACGAATGCCCCAGCATTTCCTGTACTGCACGCAGGTCGCCCGAGGATTGCAGCACATGCGATGCAAACGAATGTCTCAGTACATGCGGATGGACATCGGCTGGTATGCCCAGCGATTGCGCCAGTGCTTTGATACGTGTCTGCACAGTGCGTGGCGTGATGCGCCGACCGCGCGCCGTGATGAATAAGGCATGGGGATCGACAGGGCTTGTTGGCTTGGCTATCGTATCGCGCACGACCAGCCATTGCCGTAGCGCGGCGATAGCGGCTGCGCCGACGGGCACGCTGCGGCGTTTGTTGCCTTTGCCGGTCACGGTGACTTCAGCCGCATCAAAGTCGATCCAGCCAGCCGACACGTGCACGGGTGTTTTCACGTACTGCTTGTCCAGCGATGTCAGTTCGGACACGCGCAGGCCACTGGAGTACAGCAACTCGAACATAGCCTGATTGCATAGACGATAAGTTGGATCCTCGTCGGCATCGCCTTGCTCGGCTTGGGCCGATACCAGCCGCACGGCATCGTCCACACCCAGCGCCTTGGGCAGGGTCTTCGCACGCTTCGGTGCTTTCACACCGTCGGTTGGGTTGGCGCGCAGGGTCTGGTGCTGAGCCAGCCATTGATAAAAACCGCGCCATGCAGAGAGTTTTCGCGCAATCGAGCTGCCTGTCAGGCCGCGTGCATGCAGTTGACTTGCAAAGCGGCGGATATCGACCTGGGTGAGTGACGGTAATGCAGTGCTCGATTTTTCTGCCGAGAGGGATTGCAGTTGATGGAGATCGCGACGGTAACTATCCAGCGTATGGTCAGAGAGTTTGCGCTGTGTCTGCAAATATCGCAGGTAGGCTGCTATCTGTTCCGTGTCGCCTGGTGTGCTCACGGAATCAGTTAACCAGTCCTTCCAGCACCGCGCTTGCTGTTTCTCCGATGCGTGACAGCACATCGGTGGCCATGTCGCTGCTGAATCGTTGCGCATCGGGCGATGCCAGCACCAGTAAACCGATGCTTTGCTCGCTGTCAGGTTTGCGCAATGGAATAAGCGCTGCCGATTGCATTGCCGTGGCATTGGTCAGCCATGCAAGGCCCGGCTTTCCGCTCGCTGCGCCGCAATACGGTGCATTGAGCTGATCGGTAAACGCGCGGGCATCGCCGGCATCAGTGCAGTGGTCCCACAGACGCAGAGTGGCCTCAGGCAGATCGAAGGCATCTTTCAGTGTTTTCGCAACAGCCTCGCCTAGATCGTTGGCATCTTGAGAGCGCCACAGCTGCAAGGTCCATTGATGGAAGTTGGCAATGATGGCGTCATTGTCTTTGGCGATGCGCATCAGATTAGAGAGCTTTAACTCCAGCTGACGGATTTTTTCTCGCAGAACTTCGACCTGGCGATCCTGTAGCGATATCGTGCGACCACCGAGTGCCGAGCTCAGCTTCAGGCTGGCCGTGAGTTCGGGGTTGTCTTCGAAAAATTCCGGATGCTCTGCGAGGTAGTCGGCAACCGCTTGAGCGTCTGTGTGTTCAGTCATGAGTGTGAAAGGTATTCAATAATGAAAACGGCACTGATGCACGATCAGATCGTCACCCAGGGTTTCGAGTACCAGCCGGTGCTCGGGTGCGATTTTGAACGATATCAGCGAAACAAGTCCGAATTCTAGCTGGGTATGAGCCAAGTCTGGCAGTTTCTCGCCGGCCGCCAGCCGATCAAGCAGTTTTTCCACGCGCCCAGCTATGGCTGGCTGAGACTGGCGCCAGTAATCCAGATCTTCGCGCGCATGTGGTGTCAGCCACAAATTCATTTTGTTTCGTGTCGGGAGAGATGCTCGGCGCGCAGCTGTTGCAGGCTTTGCTGCAGGCGCTCTTCATTGAGCGAGGTCGCCAGCAGATGCGCCGTCTCCTGCAAAGCACGCCAGCCAGCCTCGGTCACGAGCATCAGGTTCTCGCCCGAATCACGGGCGATCAGAACTTCTTCGACTTCTGCCATGTCCAAAATGTCATCGAGTTGGTTACGGAGCTTGTCAACAGTAAAGGCTTGCATGATGGCGGTGCGAAAAATGACATGATGACCCGCTAATCGGATCGCGGGGAATGACTGCATTTTACCCGCGTACTCGCACGGCAAGTGCTTTCAGTAAAGACGACCAAATAAAAAAAAGGTGCCCGAAGGCACCCAAGGAATTACAGAGGAGATTAAATTCGCAGAAGAAGATCTGCAGGCTGGCTGACAGCCTTATCCGTTACTCATCATCTGACGGCAATGACGGGCAACGAATTCTTTGCGGGCATTAAGCCCAAACTGATCAGAACGTGTGGCGAACACCCAGGTTGACGGCTCTGTCGCCAGTGCCGACATCGGAGTTGTTGCCGACCGTGTACGGGGCGCCATTCTTGTTATCGATGCTCGCCCATGCGGCGTAAAGATTGGTGCGTTTCGAGAGGGCGTAGGTATAACCGAGACCTAACTGGTCAGCATCCAAGTTCGCAGTTGAGCGACCGTTCTTGTTGATGTAGGAAGCAATAAATGTGTGATTGCCGAAGGGGACGCTAACGCCTATTAGTAAATCTCTACTTTTTCCACGACCACTAATTTCTACGTTGTTATCCGAATACGCGGCGAACACTTTCGCAACTTCGAATTTGTAGTTGGCAGCTAGTATGGTGCTGGTGTCACTCAGATCGCTGGTTAATGCTGTTGTGCCATTAGCTTTATGGTATGCGAGGCGAACATTCAACGTGCCGTCGGTGTAACCGATGGAGCCACCGACATTCTTGCTTGCTCTGTCGTTGCCTGCTGTGTTTTCCCCGAAGCCGTAAGCCACTTCACCCGATACGCCTGAGAAAGTCGGCGACGCATATTTCACCGCGTTATTCATCCGAATGCCGCTACTGGGGATCAGATTTTGCGCATTGCCGGCAAGACCGCTGGCGAAGGGGTCAGCTACTGCATTAAGGGCCAGGAAGAAAGGCGTGTATTGGCGACCCAGTGTCAGGGTACCGGAATCACTTTGCAGTCCAACAAAGCTTTGACGCGCAAAGCCTGCGCTTTGATTGAAGCCGCCCGCATCAGCAGCGATACCGGTTTCAAGCACAAACAAAGCTTTCATGTTATTGCCGAGGTCTTCGGTGCCTTTAAAGCCCAGACGCGTACCGGACTGCGCGCCGCTGGTCAGCTTTTGAATAGAGGCAGGTCCGCTTTCACTAACGAAGCCCATATCCACAATCCCGTAAGTCGTCAGCGACTGGGCGTTTGCAGAGCCTGCAAATGCGCTTGCACAGGCCAGCGCTATGAGTGACTTTTTCATTTTTCCATCCCCAAATATTCAGTTGTGTCGAGTTTTGAAAATCCGAGCGAGTCGGATGAAGGGACATTAATTTCTAAAATAGAAACAACACGAAGTTTGGCCACCGTCGGTTTTCAAACTCCGGCAAAACCCAGCTAATTACTCAACACTGTTGTTTTATTCGCACGAGTTGCCGTTGACGCCACCTCACTGAACGGCGCAAAGTTAAGTTTTTGTTTTGATAACTTTGTGAGAGCGGATTTCAGGCTTGTGAGGCCCTTAGCCTGTTGCACAAGCGCCACTAAGAACGCGTGTTTCACCTGCGAATGCGGGTGATGTGGCGTTCAAGTGGCAGAAATCCGCCGATCCAGACTGACGGGATTTATGGCTAATCGAGAGGAATTACTGATCATCCGTTCTGCGCGCTCCGGGCAGGCGCACGCGCAACTGGCGCTGGGTAAGCGTTATTTGTTCGGAGGATCAGGTTTGCCGCAGAGCTATGCGACTGCCCTGCACTGGCTGGAAAAAGCGGCGGAGCAAAACATGGCGGATGCCTGGTTCTTGATCGGCGAGCATTTACCTTTCGAGATCGCTCAGCAGTCGTCCGATCCGCTGGGCGTGGCGGTCTGGTACGAGCGGGCCTTCGAAGGCGGCATGGCCAAGGCCGGGCTCATCCTCGCCATGCTGGTATTTGCTTCGTGGTCGCGAGCGGATCATTTGCTGCGCCAGAAAGCCATGCGTGCGCTGCAGGCCGCAGCCGAATCGGGATTAGCAGAAGCGCAATGGCTACTCGCGCAGCAGCTAGGTATTGCCGATGTGGTCGCGCACCCGAAACCTGCAGAGCTTTCGCCTGCTGCAAAAACGCGCCGCAGCGCTGCGATTGAATGGTCATCGCGGGCAGCCCGAGGCGGCATCATGCCGGCGCAACGCGCGGTCGCCGATTTCTTCTGGGGCATAGGCGATTATCTAAAGTTTCTGTTTTGGTCTTTGCCCATCGCCCAATCCATCGAACGGCGCGCTGGTACTGGCGCGCGTCGCTGCCAGATTGAGCGCTCTTCTCTGGATTTGCTCAGGCGATGTGCAGCCGCCCTGCTGCTTACCAAAGATCCGAACAGTCAACTCATCGAGCGCTATCTGAAGCTGGCGGCTGAAGGAGGAGACAGCGCGGCCCAGCTATCGTATGGTTTGTGGGTTGCGCGCATGGATGAGAGTGGTGTTCGCCTGCCATCTGTACCTGGCGTTGCCCACTACAAGAAAGCGATACGCTGGTTATCACTGGCCGCTGATCAGGGCGTTGCGGCCGCTTGGTATGCGATGTCGCGCATTTATCTGAAGCCCGAGTTTTCCCGTCGCAGCATTACCGAAGCGCGTCGTTATCTCGAGATGGCCGCAGTGACAGGACATGTGCGTGCGCAACTCGAGTTGGGCCTAGTTGCATGGCGTTCGCGCAAAGTGGAAAAGGGCTCTGATATTCGTTCGGTCTACTGGTTGCAAAAGGCCGCAGGTCAGGGCAACCGCGAGGCGAAATCGCTGCTGGAGCGTATCGCACCGCCTGCAGGTAAAGCCGAATGGGCGCATGCCGCTCGTGCCGTATTCAGTCGCGACACGAGCAATCAGTATCCGTTTCTGGCGGCGCGTATCGAACTGGGCTACTGGTTCGGCCTGACGCGCGCCGAGGCCCTATTGATCGATATTGAATCTGCCGATCATGGGCATTGTCTCGAGATCGATATTCGAGATCAGCATCCGCGCAGCCGTCGTCGTCTGGTACAGATCGTCACGGGTGATCAGCGCGCTGCATTAGACCGAGTGGCTCGTATGTTTGATGCGGTTGAAGCGAAAGGCGTCGCCGGCCAAGAGGGCAATTACCGCCAACGCTTGTATCGGTTCCGTAGCCTGATGACGGAGTGTCGCTATCAACGCGGCGCCAGTCCCGCGATCTGATGCATGATCATTTAGATTGTATTTGCGGCCACGATTAGATGTCGATCGTGCCTTCAAAGACGCTGACTGCCGGCCCGGTCAGCGTCACGGAACTCTGCCCGCCGTCCCAAGCAATCGATAACTCGCCTCCCCGCGTGGCGACAGCGACTGGACTATCCAGTAATCCAAGCTGAATGCCTGCGACCACGGCAGCGCAAGCGCCTGTGCCGCACGCAAGCGTTTCGCCCGCGCCTCTTTCGAAAACGCGCAAACGAATATGCTTTCTGTCCACCACTTGCATGAAACCGGCGTTTACCCTGCGCGGAAAACAGGCATGGTTTTCAATCAGAGGCCCTTCTTCTGACACCGGCGCGGAATCAACATCATCGACCAGTTGCACTGCATGCGGATTACCCATCGAGAGCACGACAAATTCCCGCGCGCCTGCCCCGAGAAAAATATTCCAGAGTGTGGCTGCACTTTGCTGTTTGCTGGGCAGTCCAGCAGGATCGAACGGTACACGTTCCGGATCAAATATCGGTGCACCCATATCGACCGAAATTCGGCCGTCATCCTCCAGTCGTGGCCGGATCACGCCTGACATGGTCTCCACGCGAATCTCGCGATGCTCGGTCAGACCTTTTTCAACAACAAATTTCACGAACGCTCGCGCACCGTTCCCGCATTGCTCGACCTCGCCGCCGTCGGCATTGAATATCCGGTAGCGAAAATCAACGCCCGGCATCGTGGGTTTTTCAACAATCAGTATCTGGTCTGCGCCAATGCCAAAGCGTCGGTTGGCGATATCGCGCCATTGATCGCTGGTGAGATTAACCGTTTGGTTGATTGCATCGATCACCACGAAATCATTACCAGCGCCGTGCATTTTTGTGAATCTGAGTGTCATGCATCTTCTCTTTTCGTCAGTCAGCGGGAGTATCGTACACGCCTACCATGCCTTCGGGTCGTGTCTTGAATCGTTTATGTGACCAGAAATATTCCGAAGGCGTTTCAAGCACGCGAGCTTCGATAAATGCGTTCATGCGTGCCGTAGCGGTATCAATGTCTGTTCCCGGATAGTCATCCCAAGGAGGGTAGAAGATCACTTGCCAGCCTTCGTAATTCGGCAGAAATCGCGTGACTACTGGAATCACTTGACCATCAGTTGCTGTCGTCAATCTCGCAGGCGCTGTCAACGTCGCCGCCGGCACACCAAAAAAAGGTACGAAGACAGACTCGCGAGGACCGAAATCCATATCGGGCAGCATCAGAAACGGACGACCCTCACGCATCGCGCGAATGATGGGTTTGATACCTGCCGCGCGCGCGATCAGGTTGCGTTCATCCGGTGTGAATCGCAGTCGTCCTTTGCGTAGTGCTTCGTTGAACGCGCGACTGTGCTGTGGCGTGTACATTGAGCAGGCTGGTCCAGCCATCGTGATGGCGACGCCCGCGACTTCAAGGCAAACGAAATGAGGGCACAGAAAAATCGTCGGCCGCGACGCTGCAAGCGTTGTGGGTACGGCCGGCACTATCTTTATCAATCTTCTCAGTCGCTCTGGCGACGCCCACCACAGAATGCCGCGCTCAAGCACGCTGCGTGCATATCCCTGAAAATGAGCGCGTGCAATGTTCAGACGCTCCTGATCGCCGAGATCTGGAAAACAGACCCGTAGATTGGTCAGTGCAATATGTCGCCGACGGCGCAGCAATACGAACAGCAGACTACCGATACCTTTACCAATACGCCCCAGTATTGGCAGCGGCAGCCAGTGCAGTAGCCACATCAGCGCCAGCATCGCTCTCATGCGGCTTCTCCGGCAAACGTTGATGGCAAGGGCTCGCCCTTGTAGCGGTTGTAGCTCCAGAAGTACTGTGACGGGCAGCGCGCGATCAGCTGCTCCATCGCAGCGTTGATCATGCGTGCCTGCTGCTCGGGTGTGCCTGCCAGTCGTCCATCAAAACGCACAAAACGAATCGCATAGCCTCTGCCGAAGGAAAGTCGTTCTGCATAGGTCAGCACCAGCGGGGCACTACTCATCTGATGCATTTTTGCTGGCAGCGTCATCGTATACGCGGGTCGGCCGAAGAATGTGGTCCAGATGCCTTCGCCGGCGCCCGGTACCTGATCCGGCAGCAGCCCGATCGCGCCGCCAGCTCTTAGTGTCTTGAGTAGGGTCCGCACGCCTGACAAGTTGGCCGGCGCCAGCTTCAGACCTTCGCGCGCACGCGCCTGTTCGGCCAGAGGCTTGAGCGATGGCTTGCGCGGTGGACGGTACAGCGCGGTCAGAGGCGCCCGACTGGCAATGGCCTGCGCAATGATTTCGAAGCAGCCCAGATGCGGTGTCAGAAAGATCACACCCTGACCGGCATCGAGCGCGGATTGTGCGATCGACCAGTCATGCAGCGTAGCGCTTTTCAGCACGCGTGCAGGTTTCGCGCACCAGATGAAAGGCAGCTCAAATACATTTTTACCCGCTTCGGTAACGGTGGAGGCCAGCAAATGCGGATAGCCTGCGTGCGCGAGATTGTCGCGAAGGCGGCGTCTGTAAGTCGGTGAAAATGCGTAAACCACCCAGCCAGCGGCCGCCCCCAGCGCGTGCAGAACGGGCAGCGGCAGCAGAGAAAGGAGTTGGAACAGACGGAGCAGCATTGGGAGGCGAAGCGGAGATTTTGCTGAATCGAGGCAAGTTGCGTAAAATAGCACGAAGTCGTACCCGCCGAGTTAATAGACAACTTGCGAGGCGGTTTAAAAATTTCGCTAAAGCGTCGCAGGTTCACCTGGTTGACCGCGACACTATGTTCAATGTTTTTCAGGGAGCTTGCATGTCAAACGATTACCTTTTCACGTCCGAGTCTGTTTCAGAAGGCCATCCGGACAAAGTATCCGATCAAATTTCCGATGCGATTCTCGATGCGATTCTCGAGCAGGATCCGCGCGCTCGCGTCGCTGCCGAAACGCTTTGCAACACCGGTTTGGTGGTACTGGCCGGTGAAATCACCACCACCGCCAACGTCGACTACATCAAGGTCGCGCGCGACACACTCAAATCCATCGGCTACGACAACACCGATTTCGGTATCGACTACAAAGGCTGCGCCGTCATGGTCTGCTACGACAAGCAGTCACCGGATATTGCGCAGGGTGTTGATGAAGGTAAGGGCATGGATCTCGATCAGGGCGCGGGTGACCAAGGTTTGATGTTTGGTTATGCGTGTAATGAAACACCAGAACTGATGCCGGCTGCTATTCACTACTCGCACCGCATCGTCGAGCGCCAGTCGCAGTTGCGCAAGG
>CANKWG010000027.1 GCA_947487325.1 Oxalobacteraceae bacterium
GAACGAACCGAATCCTGCGGTTGATCCAATCTTGCTCCGCCGACCGCTGCCTTCACGCGGTTTTCCGGGGCGTCGTTACGCGCCACCCAGCGGCCATCGCCGTGGATCGCGTCGGCTATCCGGTCTGGCCCTGTTGGTGATGGTGTTTGTGGGTGTGCTGGCATACGCTACTTATCGTCATGGCCTGCCAACGATAAGTATTGATGTGCCTAGCGTTAGCACCGTTTTCGCTTCCTGGAAGGATTTGACTGAGTCCACGCTGAGCGAAGTGACCGATAAGCCAGTATCGGCACCTGAGGCTGCAGCGGTCGATGATCAAAAGTCGATTGATCCTTCCCGTTTACTTGAGCTTAAGCTGCGTGAGGATGCGTGGGTAGAGATCAGCGCTCTTAATGGGAACAAACTTGTATCTCGACTGATGAAAGCGGGAACGACCGAGCAGTTCGATATGAGCGAGCCGGTCATACTGGTGATTGGTAATGCAAGTGGTGTTGATGCCAATTTGAGAGGGCAGCCGCTCAATCTACGGGCTGTCGCGCGAGACAATGTTTCCAAGCTCAGCTTGAAGTGAGTCTACCCATGAACAAGCACTCAACAGATTTCGAGATTCCTTCTGGTCCGGCGGCACGACGCGTAAGTCGGCAGGTCAGAATTCATCACGGCACGCGTGAGGTATTTGTAGGCGGTAATGCGCCGGTGGTGGTGCAGTCCATGACAAATACGGACACAGCCGATGCGATTGGTACGGCGATTCAGGTCAAGGAACTCGCGCGAGCGGGCTCCGAGCTTGTGCGCATTACGGTCAACACGCCCGAGGCCGCTGCGGCCGTGCCTGCGATACGCGAACAACTCGATCGCATGGATGTTGATGTGCCATTGATCGGTGATTTTCACTACAACGGACACCAGTTACTGACAGCTTTTCCTGCCTGTGCCGAAGCGCTGTCAAAGTACCGCATCAACCCAGGCAATGTGGGGCAGGGTGCGAAGCGCGATACCCAGTTTGCGCAGATGATTGAGGTCGCCTGTCGCTATGGCAAACCGGTGCGCATAGGCGTCAACTGGGGCAGCCTTGATCAGGCGCTCCTCGCGCGCATCATGGACGAAAATGCGCAACGATCAGAACCTTTCTCGTCGCAATCGGTTATGTATGAAGCTTTGGTAACTTCTGCATTGGAGAATGCGCAGCGTGCCGAGGAACTTGGCTTGCCGGGCGATCAAATCACTCTGTCCTGCAAAGTCTCTGGCGTGCAGGACCTGATCGCGGTGTATCGTGAACTCGCCAAGCGATGTGATTACCCTCTGCACTTGGGACTTACCGAAGCAGGCATGGGCAGCAAGGGTATCGTCGCATCGACCGCTGCCTTGTCTGTTTTGCTGCAAGAGGGCATCGGCGACACCATCCGGATTTCGCTTACACCCGAGCCTGGTGGGGATCGAACCCGCGAAGTCATCGTGGCGCAGGAGATCCTGCAAACCATGGGTTTGCGAAAATTTACGCCGATGGTCATCGCTTGCCCAGGCTGTGGACGGACCACATCGACTGTATTTCAGGAACTCGCGGATCGAATTCAAACCTATCTGCGCGAGCAGATGCCCCTCTGGAAGACCGACTATCCTGGCGTCGAGGAAATGAATGTGGCGGTCATGGGCTGCATCGTTAATGGTCCCGGTGAATCCAAGCACGCCCACATTGGTATCAGCCTGCCTGGTACAGGGGAGTCACCGGCGGCCCCGGTGTTTGTCGACGGCCAGAAATCCGTCACTTTGCGCGGCGAACATATTGCAGAAGAGTTTCAGGCCATCGTGCTTGATTATGTAAAGACACGTTATGGCAGACCCTAAAAAAACTGAAAAAATTGTTGGCGTCAAAGGCATGAACGATGTCTTGCCGGACGACGCGCCTTTGTGGGAGCTCTTCGAAAACACGGTGCAATCCGTACTGCGCAGCTACGGCTATCAGCAGATACGCACGCCGATAGTTGAGCCGACGGCTTTGTTTGCGCGTGGTCTCGGTGAAGTGACCGACATTGTCGAGAAAGAGATGTACTCCTTCACTGACAGCATGAATGGTGATGCACTGACGTTGCGGCCGGAATGTACCGCCAGCGTGGTGCGATCTGTACTTGAACATAATCTCACTTACGACAGCCCGAAGCGGCTATGGTACACAGGCCCCATGTTCCGACATGAGCGTCCTCAGAAGGGTCGCTATCGCCAGTTTCATCAGGTAGGTGCCGAGGCAGTAGGCTTTGCGGGACCTGATATTGATGCTGAACTTATTTTGTTGTGCCAGCGGCTCTGGGATGATCTTGGTCTGACTGACATTCGCCTCGAAATCAATTCCATCGGTGATGCCGCGGAACGACAGCGCCACCGTGCAGATCTGATTACGTATTTCGAGCAGCACCATGATCAGCTGGATGCAGATGCTCAGCGTCGCTTGCATACCAATCCACTGCGCATCATGGATACCAAAAATCCTGCGATGCAGGAACTCGTGAACGCTGCGCCCAAGCTGCTGGATTATCTCGGCGACGAATCGCGCGCGCATTTTGAAGGTGTGCAGCGACTGCTGCGTCATAACAGCGTGCCATTTACTATCAATCCTCGTCTGGTCCGCGGTATGGATTACTACAACCGTACTGTCTTCGAATGGATCACCGACAAGCTTGGCTCGCAAGGTACGGTCTGTGGTGGCGGTCGTTATGATCCACTGGTCGAAATCTTCGGCGGTAAGCCGACACCCGCGGTAGGTTTTGCCATGGGTGTGGAGAGGTTACTCGAGCTGATGAAAGTCGCTGGGGGTGATTTCTCGCGCAGTCAGTGCGACGTCTATCTCGTTCATCAGGGCGATGAAGCTCAGCTGCAGTCCTTTGTGATTGGCGAGCGTTTGCGCGATGCCGGTCTCGATGTTGTGCTACATTGCGCAGCGGCTGGCGGGCTGGGCAGCTTCAAATCGCAAATGAAGCGCGCTGACGCCAGCGGCGCGGCTTACGCCATCATTCTCGGCGAGGATGAAATCGCCAGCGGTACGGCAATCGTCAAGCATCTGCGCGAAGCAGACATGACCAATAATCAGCAAAGCGTCAGCCTGGAAGCGCTTACCGATCATCTGATTGATCGAATGATTGGCGACGACGAGCACGATCACGGCCACTTGCATGCAGGCCAGTTACACACTCATCACTAAAACGACTATGGCATACGATCTTGAAGAGCAAGAACAACTCGCAACGCTGAAAGCGTGGTGGAAACAGTACGGTAATCTGACGACCTGGCTTGTCATTGCAGTGCTCGCGGCTTATGCATCCTGGTCTGGCTGGAAATACTATCAGCGCGAGCAGGCGTCAAAGGCAGCCTTGCTGTACGAAGAAATCGTCAAGGCCGTTGAGGGCAAGGACCAGACCCGTCTGGCACGAGCGACCGGCGACATTCGCGAGCGCTATGCTCGTACCCCTTATGCGTCGATGGGCGCATTGCTGGCGGCAAAGTCGGCGTTTGATGCCAACGACTTCAAATCAGCCAAGGCTTACTTGCAATGGGTCGTTGATCAGAGCAGCAGCGAGGAGTATCAGGCCATAGCGCGCCTGCGTTTGGCCGGCTTGCTGCTTGATGAAAAAGCCTTTGATGAGGGCCTCAAGCTCTTGTCTGTATCTTTCCCGGATCAGTTTGCCGGATTGGTTGCTGACCGTCGCGGTGACTTACTGTTTGCGCAGAACAAAATAGAAGACGCTCGCGCTGCGTATCAACTGGCCCTTGAAAAAACCGAAGCAAAGAATCCCGCACGTCAGCTGATTCAGCTAAAGCTGGACGCGATCGGTGGTAGTTCCACGCAGGCCGGTTAAGCGGAGAGCTGAGATGCACGTTTTTAGTCGATGGATTCTTATTGCAGGTTTGGTACTGCTGGCGGGCTGTTCTTCCCTTAATCCTTTCGCGCGCAAAGCGCCGCGTAATGAGCCAGCGCCATTGGTTCAGTTCAAGCCCTCCATGGCAACTCGTACTGTCTGGACTGCCCGCATCGGCAAGTCTGGCGACTACCCGTTGACACCCGCAGTCATTGATGAACGCGTCTATGCAGCGAGTGCTGATGGCGAGATCTTGTGTTTGGACGCCGCCGACGGCAAGCTCATCTGGAAAATCAAGGCGGGCACTGAACTGACGGCGGGCGTTGGTACGGATGGCAAGGTGCTTGTTGTTGTTGGCACCGATGGCGTGATCCTAGCTTTCGATGCCAACGATGGTAAATCTCTCTGGAAAGCCCAGGCGTCGACGGAAGTGCTGTCGCCGCCTGCACTGGGTGGTGGTGTGGTCGTCATTCGCAGCATGGATAACCGCATCGCTGCCTATGATCTCGGCTCAGGCGCCCGTCGATGGTTTGTACAGCGCACCGCACCCGCACTCGCGCTGCGCGCCTCGCCCGGTATTCTGATGAACGATGGGGTTGCCTACGTTGCGTTGCCTGCAGGGCGCTTGCTTGCGCTGGCTGCACAAACGGGTTCACCGCGCTGGGATGCGCCAATTGCTGAGCCTCGTGGGGCCACTGAACTAGAGCGTGTGGCTGATGTTTCTGGCATGCCGGTCATAATGGGTCGTGATGTTTGCGCTGCCTCGTATCAGGGTCGCCTGGCCTGCGTCGACGCCGGTAACGGCTCGGTGCGATGGGCACGTGAACTTTCCGCTGATGTGGGTCCGGGTCTTGATCAGCGATATGTGTTCGCCTCAGATGAGCGCGGCAACCTGCAGGCCTTCTCGCGCGACTCTGGAAGCAGCCTTTGGCGCAATACCTCACTCAGTTGGCGCGGACTGTCTTCTCCAGTGTCATTTGGCCGTGCGGTAGTGGTTGGAGATCGTCAGGGCTATTTGCATTTCTTCTCTCGTGAAGAAGGTGCTTTGCTGGCTCGGGTGCAAACTGATGGAAGCGCCATTCGCGCGACGCCCGTCGTGGTTGGTGCCACGCTCATCATACAGTCACAGAATGGTAGTTTGCTTGCAATCTCGACCGAATAAACGCCTCTGCAAAGGCGCACTGCATCAGGATGCCCGATGAAGCCGGTCATTGCTCTGGTTGGTCGGCCTAACGTTGGTAAATCCACGCTCTTCAATCGTCTGACCCGCTCGCGCGATGCGCTGGTGGCGGACTTGCCTGGGCTTACGCGCGATCGTCACTACGGCGAAGGCCGCATGGGTCTGCGACCCTTTCTTGTTATCGATACCGGCGGCTTCGAACCAGTCGCGAAAGACGGCATCTTGCATGAGATGGCCAAGCAGACCCGTCAGGCTGTAGCAGAAGCTGATGTGGTGATTTTTATTGTCGATGGTCGTCAGGGGCTCACGCCGCATGACAAGACCATTACCGATTTTCTGCGTAAATCCGGTCGTCAGGTCATGCTGGTCGTGAACAAGGCCGAAGGCATGAAATACACCACGGTCTCTGCCGATTTCTATGAGCTGGGCTTGGGTGATCCCTATGTGATTTCGGCAGCGCATGGCGATGGTGTGGCTGATCTCGTTGACGAGGCGCTTGATAGCGCGTTGGCGGGCAAGACCGACGAAGCCGATGATGTTCCAGGCGTGCGCGGAGTTCGCATTGCCATCGTTGGCCGTCCCAACGTTGGCAAATCAACGATGGTCAATACATTGCTGGGCGAAGAGCGTGTGATCGCTTTCGATATGCCAGGCACGACACGTGACTCGATTGAGATTCCATTCGAGCGTTCTGGTCGTCATTACACGTTGATTGATACCGCAGGCATACGCCGCAAGGGCAAAGTCTTCGAGGCGATCGAAAAATTTTCTGTTGTAAAAACTTTGCAATCGATTTCAGAAGCGAATGTGGTGCTTCTGTTGCTTGATGCGCAGCAGGATATCTCCGAGCAGGATGCGCATATTGCCGGCTTCATTCTCGAGGCTGGCAGAGCATTGGTTGTCGGCGTGAATAAATGGGATGGATTGAATAGTGATGAGCGCGATCACATCAAGCGCGAAATGGATCGCAAGCTGAGCTTTTTATCGTTCGCAAAATTTCATTTCATCTCCGCACTGAAAGGTACGGGTATTGCACCTTTGATGAAATCAATCGATTCTGCCTACGCTGCCGCAATGGTGAAACTGCCCACACCTCAACTCACGCGTGCTCTGCAAGAAGCGCTGGATCATCAACAGCCACGGCGCAAAGGCTCGGTTCGCCCCAAGCTGCGCTATGCACATCAGGGCGGCCAGAATCCTCCCGTCATTGTTATTCACGGCAATACACTCAACGCAATTGATGACAGCTACAAGCGGTACCTGGAGAAACATTTCCGGGAAAGTTTTTCGCTGGTCGGTACACCGCTACGAATAGAGTTGCGCTCAGGAAAAAACCCTTTTTCCAAGCAGGAATAACACACATTTTCTGCGCCGGTGTTTGCCAGTGTGTGGCAAAATCGATTACATTCTCGGCAGGCAGTGATTTCTGACGCTTGTTTTTTTTCGCGTCGACCCCATCTCCCGAACCTGATAAAAAAACGGAGCTTCCATGAGTAACAAAGGGCAACTGCTACAAGACCCATTTCTGAACGCCTTGCGAAAAGAGCACGTTCCAGTTTCTATCTATCTGGTTAACGGTATCAAATTGCAGGGACACGTGGAATCTTTCGACCAGTACGTCGTATTGCTTCGCAACACCGTCACTCAGATGGTCTACAAGCATGCGATTTCTACCGTCGTCCCCGCGCGTGCGGTTAACCTTAATTCGGAGTCTGAGGCTGAATAAGTCTTTCCCTCCTGCCAAGGCGGTGCCATGCGTGCAGTACTGGTAGGTGTCGATTTTGGCAAGGGTGACTTCCTGGCCAGCCTGGAAGAGCTCTCATTGTTGTCAAAATCTGCGGGTGCCGAGCCGGTAGCCAGTGTGACGGGCCGGCGTGCGGCGCCAGATTCTGCGCTTTTTGTCGGATCTGGCAAAGCCGAGGAAATTCGCGACACCGTCTCTGATCTTGAGCTTGATCTCGTAATCTTCAACCACGCGCTGTCTCCAGCCCAGCAGCGCAATCTGGAGCGTTTGCTCCAGACACGCGTGATTGATCGGACCAGCCTCATTCTCGACATTTTTGCTCAACGCGCCCAAAGTCATGAGGGCAAGGTCCAGGTTGAATTGGCACAGCTACAGCCTTTGGCAACTCGTCTGGTGCGTGGCTGGACGCACCTTGAGCGCCAGAAAGGCGGTATTGGTCTACGTGGACCCGGTGAGACCCAGCTGGAAACCGACCGGCGGCTGATCGGCGATCGAGTCAAGGCCTTGCGCGGCAAGCTCGATAAGCTTCAGCGTCAGCGCAATACACAACGGCGTTCCCGCGAGCGCAATCAGACTTTCTCGATATCGCTGGTCGGCTATACCAATGCCGGCAAATCTACGCTGTTCAACAATATGACCAAAGCCGGGGTTTATGCAGCCAATCAGCTGTTTGCGACGCTGGATACTACATCCCGGCGCATGCACCTGGCCGGCGCCGGGAATGTGGTCATATCGGACACAGTCGGGTTCATCCGCGAATTACCCACACAGCTGGTCGCGGCTTTCCGCGCTACGCTGGAGGAGACGGTGCATGCCGATTTGCTGCTGCATGTGGTGGACGGTTCTAGCCCTGTCAGGGACGAGCAGATAGGCCAAGTAAATGCGGTGTTGCGGGAGATTGGTGCGGATCACATACCTCAGGTTCTCGTCTGGAACAAGATCGATCTGGCGGGTGTGCGCCCGGCAATCGAGCGTGATGAATATGATAAAATTCGCCGTGTTTTTGCGAGTGCGCAGACGGGTGAAGGGGTTGATATGCTCCGCCAGGCGATTGTCGAATTTGCGCAAGCCAATGGTGGATACGAAGCTCGCAATGCGCTCCACGAGCAATATGACGACCTGCCAATGCCAAACGGCGTGTAGAGAGTTTTTCGTCGATGATGCAGTCTCGGGTGCTCATGCGTTTCCAGGATAGTTTGTGTTTTCTGATGTCCTTTCTTTTTCTTTATGCCACCAGCGTTTCACTGACGACTAAAAATACTTAACGCGGAACGCCACAGCATGCTTCAATCAATTTTCAAAAAACTCGGTCTGAAATTTTCGCTCAATGATCCTCGCTGGGGACGTGGGTCACAGGATAACGATCAGGAGCCGCGGCGCAACGACAAGCGACCCAGTGATGGTCCGCCTGATCTTGATCAGTTGTGGCGCGACTTCAACCAGCGTCTGAACCGGCTCTTCGGCGGACAGGGCGGTGGTCGCGGCGGTGATGGCGGCGGCACGCCAGGTGATTCGCGAGGCGCAAGTATCAGCGCGGGCATCGTCGCCATGGTGATTTTTTTCCTATGGCTCGTCAGTGGATTTTTCATTGTGCAGGAAGGTCAGACGGGTGTGGTCCTGACCTTTGGCAAGCTCAGCCATGCGACTTCGCCCGGTTTCAACTGGCGCTGGCCTTATCCGATTCAGGCGCATGAGACCGTCAATGTCTCCCAAGTTCGTACCGTCGAGGTGGGTTATCGCAGCAATGTGCGCAACAAACTCGCACGCGAGGCTTTGATGCTGACCGACGACGAGAACATCATTGATATCCAATTCGCTGTCCAATACCGCCTCAAAGATGCGACTGACTGGGTCTTCAACAACCGAGAGCAGGAAGAGACGGTTAAACAAGTGGCCGAAACAGCCATTCGTGAAATTGTTGGCAAGAGCAAGATGGACTTCGTGCTCTATGAAGGTCGTGAAAAAATCGCTTTTGATACTTTGGGACTGATGCAGCAGATTCTCGATCGCTACCGTACCGGTGTGATGGTGACCAACGTCACGATGCAGGCCGTGCAGCCGCCTGAGCAAGTACAGGCTTCGTTTGATGATGCTGTGAAGGCTGGACAGGATCGTGAACGACAAAAGAACGAAGGACAGGCGTATGCCAACGACGTCGTTCCAAGAGCACGTGGTGCGGCCTCGCGTTTACTTCAGGAATCCGAAGGTTATCGTTCCCGCGTAGTTGCCAATGCCGAGGGTGAAGCGTCGCGGTTTACTAAAATTCTTGCGGAGTACCAGAAAGCTCCCGGCGTCACTCGCGATCGCATGTACATCGAAGCAATGCAGCAGATTTTTACCAGTACGACCAAGGTCATGGTTGACACTAAATCCAACAACAACATGATCTACATTCCTCTGGATAAATTGATTGCGCAAACAGCGGCTGAGTCGGCTGCTGCCATACAGAATCAGTCATCGTCCACTTCATCGCAATTCAATGATGTGTCGCCTCCGGAGCCAGTCCGGCCGGAGTCGCGCAATCGGGATTCGCGTAGCTCACGCGATCGGGAGGCACGCTGATGAATCGCCTTATTTCCTATGCCATCGCGGCTGTCATTGGGCTGACTATCCTCTCGTCGACTTTGTTCGTGGTGGATCAGCGCCAGTTTGCCATTGTGTTTGCGCTGGGTGAAGTTAAGCAAGTCATCAACGAACCGGGATTGCACTTCAAGCTGCCGCCACCGTTTCAAAATGTGATTTTCCTCGACAAGCGCATCCTCACGCTCGATACACCAGAAGCTGATCGTTTCATCACTGCCGAGAAAAAGAACATTCTGGTGGATGCTTACGTTAAATGGCGCATCGTTGATCCGCGTTTGTACTTCATCAGTTTTGGTGGCGATGAGCGTCGCGCTCAGGATCGTATGGCGCAGATCGTCAAGGCAGCTCTGAACGAAGAAATCACCAAGCGTACCGTGCGCGAAGTGATTTCAGGCGAGCGTGGCAAGGTGATGGATGCCATTGCCTCCAAGGTCACCGAAGAGGTCAAGCAGATTGGTGGACAAATTGTCGATGTGCGCTTGAAGCGCGTCGATTATGTCGATCAAATCAATAACTCGGTTTACGAGCGCATGAAGTCCGAACGTGCGCGAGTGGCGAATGAGTTGCGCTCTACCGGTGCTGCTGAGTCTGAAAAAATTCGTGCTGATGCCGATCGTCAGCGTATCGTGATTCTTGCCGAGGCTTATCGGCAAGCAGAGGGCATACGCGGTGAGGGCGATGCCAAGGCGGCGCGTATTTATGCGCAGGCCTTTGGACAAAATCCGGAGTTTTACAAGTTCATTCGTAGTCTCGAGGCCTACCGCGAAAGCTTCAAGACGCGTAGCGATGTGCTCCTGATTGATCCGAATTCGGAGTTCCTGAAGTACTTCAAGGCTCCCGGCGGCGCCCGTAAATAAGGGCGCGTTGTGTCAACTGCCTTGTTGATGGCCCTCGGCCTGCTATTTGTGCTCGAGGGTTTGTTCCCTTTCCTCGCTCCTGAGCGCTGGCGCCAGACCTTTCTTCAGCTCGCTGAGCTGTCAGCCGGCCAGATCCGTTTTTTTGGACTGGCCGCGATACTGTTTGGTATCCTCCTGCTCGCCCTTCACTATTTCACTGCTGACGTCTGATTTTCATGCCTAATTGGCTACTTCCCGAGAACATCGCCGATGTCTTGCCGTCCGAAGCGCGCAAGATAGAGGAACTGCGCCGTCGGCTGCTCGACCATTTCCGTCGTTACGGCTACGAACTGGTGATGCCACCTATGCTCGAATACGTGGATTCCCTGATGCCGTTCACCGATCAGGACATGGATCTGCGCATGTTCAAGCTGGTGGATCAGCTCTCGGGTCGCACCATGGGTTTGCGTGCCGACATGACCACTCAGGTCGCCCGCATCGACGCCCATTTACTCAATCGCGTCTCCGTGACGCGCCTGTGCTACGCGGGTAGTGTGCTGCATGCGCGCCCCTCCGGATTCCATGCGACACGCGAGCCCTTGCAGATAGGCGCCGAAATCTACGGTCATGCGGGACTCGAGGCCGACGGCGAGATTCAGACGCTCGCACTAGCTTCTTTACGCTTGGCAGGACTGTCGGATGTGACGCTGGATCTCTCGCACGCGGGCATTTTGAGCGGCATCCTCGAAGGCGATGTGCTGGCACTCAAGCAGCAGGCGCAAATAGTTACGCTGCTGCGATCCAAGGATGTGCCGGCACTGCATGATTTATCAGCGCCGTTTTCCGATCGAGTGAGAAACGCGCTACGTAAACTGCCCGAGCTGCACGGTGATCTGACTGTACTGGAACGTGCGCGCGAGGTATTGCATGCTAGTCCTACGGTGACACGTGCGCTGGATGAGCTATCGCTGCTTGCACAAGCTGCGGGGGTAGTGCGGGTCAACATTGATTTGGCTGATATCTCCGGCTACCAGTATGAGAGTGGTGCGATGTTTGCGTTGTATGTGGCGGGTCTGCCGAATGCCGTTGCGCGGGGTGGCCGTTACGATCATTTAGGTGAAGCCTTCGGACGGGCGCGTCCTGCGACCGGCTTTTCCATGGATTTGCGTGAAATTGCGCGCCTGTTGCCATCGGCATCACCGGCCAGCGCAATCAGGGCGCCTTGGGGCCGTGAGCCCGAACTCACCACGCTCATCGCACGTCTGCGTGATGAAGGTGAAATCGTCATTCAATCCTTGCCGGGGCACGAGAACGATCAGCAGGAATTCGATTGCGATCGCGAGATCGTAGCCGAAGGCGGAAAATTCATTATCAAAAAACAGAACTCATAAGGTTCGTAAACATCATGGCTAGAAATGTAGTTGTCATTGGTACGCAATGGGGCGACGAGGGTAAGGGGAAGGTCGTTGATTGGCTCACCGATCATTCGCAGGGCGTCGTGCGCTTTCAAGGTGGACACAATGCGGGCCACACGCTGGTCATCGGTGGACAAAAGACCGCGCTGCAGCTGATCCCCTCGGGCATCATGCGCGCCGGCGTTGCCTGCTACATCGGTAACGGTGTGGTCTTGTCGGTGCCTGACCTGCTGCGTGAAATTGACAAGCTCGAAGCCTCCGGTATTCAAGTCGCTAACCGCCTGAAAATTTCCGAAGCCTGTCCCGTCATCCTGCCTTATCACACGGCACTCGACGCAGCGCGCGAAGCTGCGCGTGGCGATGCAAAAATTGGTACCACAGGCAAAGGCATTGGCCCTGCCTATGAAGACAAGGTGGCACGTCGTGCCATTCGTGTTGCTGACCTATTGAATCAAAAACGTTTTGAAGAAAAACTGCGCGAGAATCTCGACTATCACAATTTTGTGCTGGTGAATTACCTCAAGGCGCAGGCGGTGGACTACCAAAAAGTTTTCGATGACGCCTTGGCGACAGTGGATCGCATCCGCCCCATGGTGACTGATGTTTCCAGCGCGCTGTATGCGGCGCACAAAGCCGGTGCCAATTTATTGTTTGAAGGTGCGCAAGGTAGTCTGCTTGATGTCGATCACGGCACCTATCCTTATGTCACCTCCAGCAATTGTGTTGCGGGTAATGCTGCGGCTGGCTCGGGTGTGGGTCCCAACATGCTTCACTACGTACTGGGTATCACCAAGGCCTACACCACGCGTGTTGGCTCGGGACCTTTCCCCTCTGAGCTATCGACCGAAAACGGCGTCGGAAAGCATCTGTCAGCGGTCGGTCATGAATTTGGCACCGTCACCGGTCGCGCGCGTCGCTGCGGTTGGTTTGATGCCGCGTTGCTCAAGCGTTCTGTACAGATCAATGGCGTCTCGGGCATGTGCCTGACCAAGCTGGATGTATTGGACGGTATCGAATCGCTGAAAATCTGCACCGGCTATCGTCTCAATGGCAAACAGGTTGATATCTTTCCGTCCGGTGCCGAAGAAGCCGCCGCTTGCGAACCGATTTATGAAGAGATGCCGGGCTGGAAAGAGCCAACGGTTGGCGCAAAATCCATGAACGATTTACCAGCAGCGGCAAGGGCCTATGTCGAGCGCATTGAATCCTTGGTGGGTGTGCCGATCGACATGGTATCCACAGGTCCGGATCGCGAAGAGACGATTGTCTTGCGCCACCCATTCGAGTGAATGATTTGCCCGTGATGCCCGCGCATCAAGCCGGACATCGGCGGGTATCCTGGGATGACTACCATCGCGCCATAGAGTCGCTGGTCAAAATCGTTCATCAATCAGGATGGCAATTCGATCAAGTCTTGTGTCTGGCCAGAGGCGGGCTGCGTCCTGGGGATGTGTTCTCCCGCCTTTTTAAAGTACCTCTGGCCATTCTTTCGGCGAGTTCTTATCGCGAGGCTGCTGGCACACAGCGCGGTGAACTGGACATCTCCGACAGCATCACCTCTACCGCTGGTCCACTCGCCGGACGTATTTTGCTGATTGATGATTTGGTGGATTCCGGTGTCACCTTGCAGCGTGTGCAGGAACATCTGCGCATTCGATTTCCTGATGTGACTGAAGTCCGTTCAGCCGTTATTTGGTACAAGGCCTGTTCGGTCATGCGGCCGGATTTTTTTGTCGAGTACTTGCCTGACAATCCCTGGATACACCAGCCGTTCGAGATCTACGACGACATGAGTGTTGATCGGCTGTAGTCACCAAGCTGATGAACTGGTTTTGTTGGGTGCGAGGATCAGCGACGGATTGGCAACTGACTTTGCTTCAGGCGCCGCAGCACAAAACTTGATTTACTGTGACGGATGCCGGGGATCTTGTACAAACGCTCTCTCAGGAAGCGCTCATAGCCGCGTGTACCTTCGACGGCCACACGAATGTAGTAGTCGTAATCGCCTGAGACCAGATAGGCCTCCAGCACCTCCGGAATATCTTCCAGTGTTTTGCCGAATTCAAACAGCGCCTCATCCGAATGGCTGTCCAGCGTTACATGCAGGATGACCGTTTCGCTCAGACCGACTTTTTCGGGATTGACCCGCACCGCATAGCCCTCAATCACCCCGGCGTCTTCCATGCGCCTGATCCGCGTCCAGCAGGGCGATGCCGTCAGGCCAACCTGCTTGCCGAGTTCTTGCAGGCTCAGTCGCGCATCCTTTTGAAGGGCCTCCAGGATCGCGATATCGAATTTATCCAGTTCCATTCTGAGAAAATTTATATTTGCGAAAGAATCTTCTGAATTATAGGTAGTGACGGCAATAATCAAAAGCATTTTCTGCAATATGCAGACTATATTGATGCCATGAATACTGTACACAGTCCGCCGTTCCTGAGCCCTTCGCAGTCAGAAGCCGCCGATAGCCTCGCCCAAGACCTAGCTCCCAACGGGGCTGCGGTGCTGATCCGCACTTTGCTAGATCTTGGCGCCGATACCGTCTTTGGCTACCCCGGAGGCGCAGTTCTGCCGCTCTACGACGCGCTGCACGCGGAGCCGCGCCTAAGGCATGTGCTGGTCCGCCATGAGCAGGCGGCAGTGCATGCGGCACAGGGTTATGCCCGCAGCACTGGCCGGCCGGGTATCGTCTTTGTGACCTCCGGCCCCGGCATGAGCAACACCACCACGGGCTTGCTGGACGCGATGTCTGATTCCGTTCCTGTGATTTGTATCAGTGGCCAGGTAGCGACCGCCGTCATTGGCACGGATGCGTTTCAGGAATGCGATGCACTCGGTATCTCGCGCACCATCACCAAATGGAATGTGCAGGTCAGGGATGCAGACACGATGGAGGCGACCGTGCGCAAGGCCTGGAGCATCGCCACTGAAGGCAGACCAGGCCCCGTGTTGATCGATGTGCCGAAGGATATTCAGTTAACGGCGGTGAATTCGCATACTGCTTTGCTGGAGAGGTCTGCGCCTTCGCGTATAAAAGCCAAAGGTCGTATTGCCGATGCAGCCGAAGCGATTCGTGCCGCGCAGCGTCCGATCTTTTATGGTGGTGGTGGGCTAATCAATTCTGGAGTCGAGGCCTGTGAGCGATTTCGACAGCTGGTGGAGCGATCTGGCGCGCCATGTACGTTGACATTGATGGGGCTGGGTGCGTTTCCGGCGTCGAGTCCTCAGTGGTTGGGCATGCTGGGTATGCATGGCACGTTGGAGGCTAACCTCGCTATGCACCATTCGGATCTAGTGATTTGTGTGGGCGCGCGCTTTGATGATCGGGTTACTAGCCGTTTGGATGATTTCTGCCCTGAGGCGAAGATCATTCATATCGATATTGATCCCGCGTCTATTCATAAAATTGTGCATGCCGACATACCCATCGTAGGTGATTGTGTTGATGTGCTGGGTCAGTTACTAGATCAGTTTGCTCACACTCCTGTCGATGCAGCGCGGCTGTCCGCGTGGTGGTCGCGTATTGAAACCTGGCGACAACAACAATCGCTGTCCTTTGACGATACCGCCGAATCGATTGCGCCTCAGGCACTCATGTGCAGCCTTCAGCAACAGCTCGAAGACCGTGACGCGATTGTGTCAACGGATGTAGGTCAGCATCAGATGTGGGCCGCACAGCATTTGAAATTCGAGAAGCCCATGCGCTGGCTGACGTCAGGCGGCGCAGGCACGATGGGATATGGTCTGCCCGCGGCGATTGGTGCGCAGATTGCGCATCCGGATAAAACCGTCGTTTGCGTGACCGGTGACGCATCGATACTAATGAATATTCAGGAGCTGTCGACCGCCATGCAGCATCGCACGCCG
>CANKWG010000028.1 GCA_947487325.1 Oxalobacteraceae bacterium
TTCAGCTTCGGCGGGAGTGCGGCCCAAGGGCGCATCCACGAAGTGCATGCCCCGCTCGGCGGCGGCTTGCGCTAATGCCAGCGTGGAGACGGGGTTGGAGGTCGAGCTGTCGATGACGATCAGTCCCTGTTTATTGGCGGCGAAGATACCGTCAGGGCCGTGCATCAGCGCTTCGACTTGCGGCGAGCCGGTCACGCACAGCAGCACGATATCGCACTGCATTGCGACTTCCCGTGCGGTGGCTGCTTCGGTTGCCCCCAGTTGCTTGAGGCGCTCGACGGGTTCGCGGTTGCGGTGTCCCATGATCACCAGCGAGTAGCCCTTGGACACGATGTTCTTGGCCATGCCTGCGCCCATCAATCCAACGCCGATAAAACCGATCAAAGGCTTGTTCATTACTTCCCCCCTGTTTTGTTTATTTTATAAATCTCTGCGTGCCAATGCTTCACGCAAGTTTGACACATCCGTCTCGCGGGCCCAGGTCTATCAGGACCCTAGGGTCAAATGCTGACCACGCCGCGCTGACCCGCTAGAATGTCTTAAAGAAACTTTTACAAAATGCCGCTGGTGTTGTTGGGGTCGTCCCGCCAGCAATCGCGGCGCAGATTTTGTGAGAAGCTCAATAACAAATCGGCCGCGGCAGCGGTCCGAATTCAGGGGGAAGACAATGCAGCAAAAGAAAAGCAAGCTGCGCTCGCGCGCATGGTTCGACAATGCCGACAATCCGGGCATGACCGCGCTCTATCTTGAGCGTTGCATGAACTACGGCCTCACCCTTGAGGAATTACGCGACAGCGGCAAGCCCATCATCGGCATTGCGCAGACCGGCAGCGATCTCTCGCCGTGTAATCGGCATCACCTTGATCTTGCCGTTCGCGTGAAAGAAGGCATACGCGACGCGGGTGGTATACCGATCGAGTTTCCAGTGCATCCGATACAAGAGACCACCAAGCGACCGACAGCGGCATTGGATCGCAATCTCACCTACCTCGGTTTGGTCGAAGTACTTTTCGGTTATCCGCTGGATGGCGTGGTGCTGACGACTGGCTGCGACAAAACCACACCTGCCATGCTCATGGGTGCAGCCAGTGTCGATCTGCCGGCGATCGTGCTCTCGGGCGGTCCTATGCTCAATGGGTATTACAAGAATGCGCGTGCGGGTTCGGGCACGGTGATCTGGCATGCGCGCGAAGAAATGGCCGCTGGAAAAATTAACTACGATGAGTTTCTGGAAATGGTCGCCAGCTCGGCGCCGTCCATCGGTCATTGCAACAGCATGGGCACGGCGCTGTCCATGAATGGACTTGCTGAGGCCTTGGGTATGTCCTTGCCCGGTTGCGCTGCGATACCTGCGCCTTATCGTGAGCGTCCGCAAATGGCCTATCGCACCGGCCGCCGCATCGTCGATATGGTGCATGAAGATTTACGCCCTTCAAAAATTATGACCCGTGCTGCGTTCGAGAATGCCATCGTCGCTGCAAGTGCGCTGGGCGGTTCTTCCAACTGCCCGCCACACATCAATGCGATCGCGAGACACATGGGTGTTCCGCTGGAATTGAGCGACTGGGACACTATCGGCTACAAAATTCCATTGCTGGTCAACTGCATGCCCGCCGGTGAGTATCTGGGCGAAGAATTCCATCGTGCCGGTGGCGTCCCCGCCGTCATGCATGAGCTGCTGAACGCGAAAAAGCTGCATTCTGAAGCGCTGACGGTGTCAGGACAGACCATCGGCGAATGCTATGCGAACACGCCTATATCGAATGAAGATGTCATACGACCTTATGACAAGCCGCTGCAACAGGAGGCTGGTTTTGCGGTCTTGTCTGGGAATCTCTTTGACGCGGCTGTGATGAAGACATCGGTGATCTCGGCCGCTTTCCGCAAGCGCTATCTTGAAAAACCAGATGATCCCGGTGCCTTTGAAGGTCGGGCAATTGTGTTCGAGGGTACTGAGGATTATCACGAGCGTATCAACGATCCTTCGCTCAATATCGATGCGGACTCCATTCTTTTCATGCGCGGTGTTGGACCGGTTGGCTATCCGGGCGCAGCCGAGGTCGTTAACATGCTGCCGCCCGATTCACTGGTCAGGCAAGGTATCAATCTTTTGCCTTGTGTCGGTGATGGTCGTCAGTCCGGTACTTCCGGCAGCCCATCCGTGTTGAATGCGTCACCCGAGTCCGCTGTCGGTGGTGGTCTGGCCTACTTGCAGACGGGAGATCGTGTGCGTTTCGATTTGAATCGCCGCACCGCCAATGCGCTGGTGAGCGAAGAAGAATGGGCAGCGCGCAAGGCGGCCTGGACGCCGCCTGAGCTCGTCAATCAGACGCCCTGGCAGGCGCTGCACCGGCAATTCGTGGGTCAGCTCGACAAAGGTGGTTGCCTTGATTTTGCGGTGGATTATCAGCGGATCTCCACGACCTTTGGTGTGCCGCGGGATAATCACTAATCGGTACTGATCGTCATTGACAATCAGTGCGATATTTTTCTGCTGCGCGCCGCGCCATTTTGCGGGCCTTGGCCTGTTCAGTCAGAGGTGCCTCGCGCAAATCTTCTTCGCGCCATTTTAGTTGCAGCGCGAGTGATTTGCACTTGCGCTCTCGTGCCGCCGCGCCGCGTGCAGATAGATCGCGTATCTGCTTATCCTGCCGTTCGCGCTGTTCTCGGATGGCTTGTAATTTTTCAACTTCTTTTTTTTCGCGCGCAAGCGATTTTTCATCGGGCTTTTCTTCTGCACTGCGCGACTTCTGAGGCACTGTCACTGAGAGCTGTTGTCCATCGCAGGGAATATCGGTATACGTAACCACACCAGCCTGCTCGCATTTGTATACAGCTGACGCGGGAGAAGTGAAAAAAGATAGGAATAAAACGATAGCCGCCAATGCGGCAGTATTCATTGCATTCATCAGAGCCTCTTGAACGGGAATTCCGAGCTAGGGGTCTGTGGAATTCAGAGCACCTTGCCAGGATTCATCAGGTTAAGCGGATCGAGTGCCCGCTTGATTGCCACCATCATGTTCAGTTCTGTCTCGGATTTGTAGCGCTTGATCTCTTCGCGCTTCAATGCACCCAGACCGTGCTCGGCTGAGATAGATCCATCATACGCATGCACCTTGTCATGCACGAGCTGATTGATCGCTGCTTGATGCTGAAGAAAATCGTCATCATTGTGCCCCAAAGGTGCGGACACGTTGTAATGCAGGTTGCCGTCACCTAGGTGGCCAAAGGTCACCATACGACTAGCCGGGAATTTCTGTTGCAATAACGCGTCAGTCTCTTCAATGAAGTCGGCAAGGCGCGAGACCGGCACGGCAATATCGTGCTTGATGTTTTTACCTTCAGCCGCCTGTGCCATCGAAATATGCTCGCGCAATTGCCACATTGCCTGCGATTGCGACAGCGAGCTCGCCACCACCGCATCCTGAATCAGTCCACGCTCCATCGCATCGGCGGCCAACGCTTCGAGCATTGCAGTAGCGTGGGATTCCGACTCGGCATCGGACAGTTCTAGCAAAACATACTGCGCATGAGGCTCGCGGAAAGGCGAGTGCAGCGCAGGGAAATGTTTTTCGACCAGCTGCAGGCAGAACGCTGACATCAATTCAAAACCGGTCAGGGCAGCATCGCAGCGTTGCTGCGCAAGCGATAACAGCGAGAGCGCATCACGCGGGTGACGCAGTGCGAACAGCGCCGTGAGTCTGGCGGCAGGTTGCGCATACAATTTCAGGACGGCAGCGGTGATGATGCCCAGCGTGCCCTCTGCGCCAATGAACAAATCTCTCAGGTCATAGCCAGTGTTGTCCTTGCGCAGTCCGCGCAGACCATCCCAGATTTCACCCTGGGGTGTGACCACTTCCAGTCCCAGTGTCAATTCACGCATCGTTCCATAGCGCAGCACCGCGGTACCACCAGCATTGGTCGATAGATTGCCGCCTATGGTGCAGCTACCCTCGGAGGCCAGCGAGAGCGGAAAAAGACGATGTGTATCGGCTGCTGCGTCCTGCACATGCTGGAGCAGACATCCAGCTTCTGCAGTCAGGGTGTTGTTGATGGCGTCGATACCGCGTATGCGGTTCAGGCGTGCGAGCGACAAGACAATCGCGCTGCCACTCCCGTCGGGCACACTGCCGAGTACCAGCCCCGTGTTACCGCCCTGAGGCACGATGGGAACCTTATTTGCGACACACAGCTTCACAATGGCCGCGACTTCATTGGTACTGCCCGGCCGGATCACCGCTTGCGCGCGGCCAGTGAAACGACCGCGCCAGTCAGTCAGATATCGCGCCATGTCGTCGCCGGTCAGCACATTCGCGGGACCGACGACGTTAATGCATTGCGTGATGAAATCAGGATTCATCACTCGTTGCAGGTTTTTGACCTGCTGCTTTTTGTATGGCCTCGCTGGCTAATTGTTTGGCGGCGCGCTTGTAGGGTCTGAGAAAGAAAATCGCGCAAAAGAAAAACACGGTCGAGAAAAGTATTTCCAGCGACGCGAGCAGCTGCGACATGCCGCGCTCGCTCCAGGCGCGTACGACACCTTCGGTGAAATACAGCAATATCATCATCGAGGCCCACTGCATGGTGTAGATGTTGCGGCGTATCGTGCCCGACAAGGGCAGTAACAACGGCAGCGCCTTGATGATCATCCAAGAGCCACCGGGGCGCAGCGGCGCAAGAACCAGTTCCCACAAGATGCACAGCACCAATAGTCCGAGCAAGCTGGTGACAGCCAGCCGGTGTAGCAGGTCGGAGCGATCAGGTTGCGTCATGATTGGAGTTTCTTCGCGGTTGTTGCGAGTCGCTTGCCCAGCGCAATCGCGAGTGCGCGAGTGTCGTCGCTGATGGTTTTGTCACCCGAGATACCAGACCAGTGTGTCGCACCGTACGGTGATCCGCCATTTTCGGTCGTCATCAGTGCCGGTTCGCTGTAAGGCAGGCCAAGCATCAGCATGCCATGGTGAAGCAGAGGCAGCATCATGGACAGCAGGGTTGATTCTTGTCCGCCGTGCAGACTGCCCGTCGATGTAAACACACACGCCGGCTTACCTGCTAGCGCGCCGGATAACCACTGAGCGCTGCTGCCATCGATAAAATATTTGAGGGGGGCAGCCATGTTGCCAAAGCGCGTGGGCGATCCCAGTGCCAGACCAGCGCAGTTCTCTAGATCAGCTAGCTCGACATAAGGTGCACCGGAGCTTGGCACGGCAGGCTCGGTGGCTTCGCTCACCGCCGATACCGCAGGTACCGTGCGCAGCACCGCTTCACAGCCGGGAACGCTCTCGATACCTTGCGCGATCAACTCGGCCAGCTTGCGTGTTGCGCCATGTCGCGAGTAATAAAGGACCAGAATGGGTAGGGTGGGGGTGTTCATGCTTGGTATTATAGGGCGCTTTAGTTTCTAATTTTTCGCATGCATCCATCCTCTTCATCAGGCGTTCATCGCTGGTCACGCGTACAAGTACGCGATTTGCTGCGATTCGTGCTGCGCCGTCTCCGGGAGGAGCGGCTGCCTGAGGTGGCTGGCAGCCTCACTTTTAGCACCGTGTTAGCCGTGGTGCCGGTCCTGACGATTGCTTTTGCGATCTTCACGACCTTCCCTCTGTTTACGACATTCCGAGAGTCGCTCGAGACTTATTTCGTGCAGACCCTCATGCCCAAGGGTATCGCTAACACCATCCTGGATTACCTAAGTCAGTTTTCTGCGAAAGCCAGCCGACTGTCAGCGATGGGTGCGATTGTTCTGATTGTGACGGCTGTCTTCATGTTTGGCACGGTCGACAGAACGCTCAATCGTATCTGGCGAGTACGGACGGCTCGACCTTTTGCTCAGCGCATGATCGTGTACTGGGCCGTTATGACACTTGCGCCTTTGCTGATTGGCGCATCCATGTCATTTGCCGGGGAAATCTTACCGCTCACTCGAGGGTTATCGCGTGGGTTGCCTGTACTGCGTACTGTGATTACCCTATTGTATCGATGAGTTTATCGACCTTGGCTTTCTCATTGCTCTATCTGGGCGTGCCGAATCGCCGAGTTGAATGGCGTGATGCGGTGATTGGCGGTTTGGTCGCTGCAGTAGCGTTTGAAATCACGCGAAGCTTGTTCGCTTTTTTCATCGTGCAGGGACCGAGTTATCGAATGATTTATGGCGCGCTCGCAGCAGTGCCGATTTTTCTGATTTGGGTTTACTTTTTCTGGATGATCACCTTGCTAGGTGCCGTGGTCGCAGCCGCACTCCCGGTCGTTAAGTATGAAAGGTGGTGGCACCGTTCGGCGCCCGGTAGTGAGTTTCTGGATGCGATGTCTGTGCTCAAGGTACTGGTCGATGCTCGGAGCGATAACGCGGCAGTCGGTGCGATGCGACTTCGCGAACTCACTCAACTGGGTTTCGAAGAGTCCGAGGGCTTGCTGCAGCGAATGTTGGATTCCGGCTGGGTAGGCAGGGTACGTTCGGACCCAGGCCGGCGCGCTCGTCTGGGAAATCGTTCGCAGCAATACGAGGATCGCTGGGCGCTGCTGGTGAGTCCTGACAAACTGACATTAGCCGATGTGTATCAGCGCTTTGCTTTCGCGCCAGCACCGCAATCGGTACTGGCCGCGAAGATAGAGGCCGTGGTTGATCGTGGTTTGGCGATTTCGCTGACGGATTATTTTTCCGAAGCGCAGGCGAATCGGAACAAGCTATCCAGTACTTGATCCGGCTGTTCAGCCATCAGTGCATGACCACAGGCATCGATCTGCACGACCTCGGCTGTGGGTAGCTTGCTGATCAGGCTGCCAGCAGCTTTTGCCGGTGTCATCATGTCTTTTTTTCCGAGCACAAACAGCGCAGGGCAGTGCAACGCTGCGGCGGCTGCTTCGCCACCTTCATACGCATTACACGCTGAAAAATCCGTATAAAAAACTTTGGCAGGATTGCCGCGTGAAATGTGCTGCATCAATCGGCGGCTGCCGCCTTGCACATAAAAACCGGGTCCAGGTGCCGAGGGTTTTTGTGCGATGCCTGAATGCGACCAGATATTGACCATATCGATCGCTCGTTGCTCGTGATCGCGCGCTGCTTCCAGTAGTGTCGATGACACTTTCATCGGGTAGGCTGTACCGACCAGTGCCACACCCTTGATTTTTTCTGGTGCGCGAGCAGCAGTTTCTAGTGCAATGAGTGAGCCCATGCTGTGGCCAATCAAGATAGTTTTGCGAACGCCAGCCGCATCCAGCAGTGCACGCAGCCAGTCAGACTGTGCCTCAACACTTTCCAGCGGCTCGCCTCCACTACGACCATGCCCCGGCAGATCGACGGCCAGCACAGAAAAACCATGATGCGCAAAATAGCGCGTTTGCAGTGCCCACACCGAGTGATCGTTCTGCGCCCCATGAATGAACACGGCAGTGGGTAAAGCAGCATCAAAGGATTTGCCGCCGGTGTAAGCATAAGTGCGATGGCCATTGACGATTTGTTCCATGAATTACGTTCCCTTCTGCGATGCTTTGAGTCCGCGCTTCAGATCATCGATCAGATCATCCACGTCTTCCAATCCGACGGACAGTCGCATCGTGCCTTCGCGTATGCCGGATGCTTCGAGTTGTTCGGTCGGTACGCGGAAATGGGTGGTGGATGCCGGATGAATCACCAGCGATTTCGCATCACCGACATTGGCCAGATGGGAGAATACCGAGAGCGATTCCACAAAGCGGCGTCCGGCGGCGCGGTCACCTTTGAGCGTGAACGAAAACACGGCACCGCATCCTCGGGGCAGTAACTTTTTAGCGAGTTGATAGTCGGGATGTTCAGGCAGCTCCGGATATGACACGGATTCGACAGCGGGATGCGCGACCAGGAATTCAACTATCTTTCGAGCATTGCTGACATGCCGGTCCATGCGCAAACTCAGCGTTTCTATGCCTTGCAGTATGGCGAACGCATTGTGCGGACTCATTACTGCACCGAAGTCACGCAAGCCTTCGCGTCGCGCGCGTAGCGAGAAGGGGGCTACCGTGGATTCCTCGGCGAACACCATGCCATGGAATCCATCATAGGGTTCGCAGAGCTCGGCAAAACGGCCGGTTTTTTCGTAGGCGTCTTGCCAATTGAAGGTGCCACCATCGACCAGCAGACCACCGACCGCAGTGCCATGCCCACAAAGGAATTTCGTTGCAGAGTGAAACACCAGATCAGCACCATGATCAAACGGGCGCAGCAGGTAAGGCGTCGTGAAGGTGGAATCGACCATCAGTGGCAAATGATGCTCATGCGCGATCGCGGCAACCGTATCAATATCAAGGACATCCAATCCTGGGTTGCCTAGGGTTTCTGCAAACAGCACCTTGGTGTTGGGTCGTATGTTGCTGCGCCAGGCATCCATGTCGCGCGGATCAATGAAGGTGGTTTCAATACCGAAGCGCTTCATGGTGTAACCGAGCAAATTTTGTGATCCGCCATACAGCGCTCGAGATGCCAGCACATGCGAGCCTGCACCTGCAATCGTCGCCAGACCCAGATGCAAAGCTGCCTGACCGCTGGCCACGGCAATCCCCGCGACGCCACCCTCGAGGGCAGCAATACGTTCTTCCAGTACCGCATTGGTCGGATTGGAAATTCGCGAATACACATGACCCGAGCGCTCCATATTGAACAGGGACGCTGCGTGATCGGAATCTTTGAATACGAACGAGGTAGACAGATAGATCGGCGTTGCGCGGGCACCGGTAGTGGGATCAGGTGCGCTGCCTGCATGCAGCGACAGCGTGTCGAAACCGGGATATTTGGGGTCGCTCATAGGGATGCCAACATGAGGTTAATCGGGAGCAAGCGCAGATTATAGGCCGGACCGCCACGCTGACCCGTCGGAATCTGGCTTTTTTCCGAACGCTGAGCTACATTGACTCCCCGAGCTAATGATAAAAATTACGCAGGAGATGTTCCATGAAAGTGTCTGAGATACTCAAGGTCAAAGGCAATATTCTTTATACGGTTCCACCGGAAACCAGTTTGCTTGATGCCATCAATTTAATGACCGAGAAAGATATCGGATCGCTGGTCGTCATGAATCAAGGATTATTGGTCGGCCTGCTCAGTTTTCGTGAGGTCATGCGTGCAGTGCATGCGAACCAGGGATCGGTGGGGCAAGGTACGGTCGGCGAGCATATGGAGCGTGATGTGCTTACGATGTCGCCTGATACGGATGTCAATGATATTCGCCGCTTAATGCTGGAACGCCATGCACGCTATGTGCCAGTCATGGATGGGAAGGTGCTGCTGGGCGTGATGTCTTTTTATGATGTAGCCAAGTCCGTGCTTGAGGCGCAGAATTTCGAGAATACGCTGCTCAAGGCCTACATCCGCGACTGGCCTGCCGGAAATAATACCGAGGGCGTACAGTAGTGGCCAATCAATTTGCATTGCTGGGACAACGGCGTTTCGCACCTTTCTTCGGCGCCCAGTTTCTGGGTGCGTTTAACGATAATCTCTTTAAGACCGCACTGGTCACTGTGATCACCTTTGATGCCTTGCACTGGACGACGATCAGTGCGGGGTTGTTGAACAATCTCATCGCCGGATTGTTCATTTTGCCCTTTTTGCTCCTATCCGCAACCGCTGGTCAGATCGCAGACAAGTTCGACAAGACGAAGCTGATGCGTATCGTCAAGTTGATGGAAATAGCGATCATGGCCGTGGCCGCTATCGGCTGGTATACGCATTCGCTCTGGTTGTTGGTGGCAGCGGTCGTGGGTATGGGTGCGCATTCAACACTGTTTGGCCCGGTCAAGCATGCGTATCTGCCGCAGCATCTGCAGCAGAATGAGCTGATCGGCGGTAATGGCATGGTGCAGATGGGTACCTTCGTCGGCATTCTGACCGGGCAGTTGTCGGGTGCTGCGATGGTGGCTATCGCGAACAATGGAGATTTCGATCTGATCGCTGGCGCTTGCATTGCGGTGGCGGTGCTGGGATGGCTGTTCACACTGGCGGTGCCATCGAGTGCGGCGGCAGATCCGAATCTTGTGGTCGCACGTAATCCCTTCGCTGAGATGATGCGTAACCTCAGATTCTCTGCGCGCAATCGCGAGGTATTCATCGCGATGCTCGCCAATTCCTGGTTTTGGTTCTATGGTGCGATGCTGCTGGCGCAGTTTCCTGTCTTTGCGCGCGATGTATTGCACGGCGCACCTGAGATATTTGCGATTCTTCTGACCGTATTTTCTTTGGGTATCGGTGCCGGCTCGCTCTGGTGCGAGCGTCTGTCGGGCCGTCAAATTCATCTGGGTCTGGTGCCGCTGGGTGCAATAGGGCTCACGTTGTTTGGCATTGATCTTTATTGGGCCAGTACAGCGCCTATGCCATCGCTGCTCATCGCAAAGCAGCTGATTGGGGGGGCGCAATTTCGTGTGCTGGCTGATTGTTTCTTGTTGGGTCTTAGTGGCGGCATTTATGTGGTGCCGCTGTTTGCACTGATACAGACCCGCGCTGATCGCTCGCATCTGTCGCGAACCATAGGCGGTATGAACATTCTGAATGCGCTGTTTATGGTGGTGGCCGCGTTGACCGCGATGGTGCTGCTCACGGCTGGCTTGTCCGTGCCGGAGATCTTCCTGTTCACGGCGCTGCTCAATCTCGCGATGCTGCTCCTGCTGTGCCTGACACAGCGCGAATATCCGCGTGCCTTGCGATCCTGGCTCTTGGGCTTATGGCGCAGGCGCGCACTGGTAGAATGACGCCTTTCGCATCCTTTCCTTCCTCGTCATGTCCGGCAATACCATTGGCAAGCTCTTTTGCGTTACCACTTTTGGCGAATCACACGGTCCGGCGATCGGCTGTGTGATTGATGGCTGCCCACCGGGCATGCCACTCTCGGAAGCGGATATTCAGCCTGAGCTGGATCGCCGCAAGCCGGGTACCTCGCGTCATGTCACCCAGCGTAAAGAGTCCGATACGGTTGAAATTCTATCGGGTGTCTACGAAGGCAAGACTACCGGCACACCGATCGCGCTGCTGATTCGTAACGAAGACCAGCGCAGCCAGGATTACGGCAATATCGTCGATCGATTCCGCCCCGGCCATGCGGATTACACGTATTGGAATAAATACGGCATCCGCGATCCGCGCGGTGGTGGTCGCTCGTCAGCCCGTCTGACTGCGCCCGTCGTCGGTGCAGCGGCCGTGGCACGCAAATGGTTGCATGCTCAGTATGGTCTGACGCTGCTTGGTTGCATGAGCCAACTGGGCGAGATCGCGATTCCTTTTGTCTCGTGGGACCATGTGGGCGAGAATCCATTTTTCGCTGCCAACGCCGACATCATTCCCGAACTTGAGACGTACATGGATAGCTTGCGCAAGGCGGGCGATTCCTGTGGCGCGCGCATTGAGGTCGTTGCGCAAAATGTGCCGGTCGGTTTGGGCGAGCCCCTGTTTGACAAGCTGGATGCTGACATTGCGTATGCCATGATGGGTATCAATGCGGTCAAGGGTGTGGAGATCGGTGCAGGCTTTCGTTCGATTGCGCACAAAGGTTCCGAGCACGGTGATGAAATCACACCGGAAGGTTTCGTTGGCAACAACGCCGGTGGTGTTCTGGGCGGTATCTCGTCGGGACAGGACATCACCGTATCGATTGCGATAAAGCCTACCTCCAGCATACGCACGCCGCGTCGTTCGATTGACCGCGATGGTCAGCCGGTCATGGTGGAGACCTTTGGTCGTCATGATCCTTGCGTGGGCATACGCGCAACACCCATCGCCGAGGCCATGCTCGCGCTGGTACTGATGGATCACGCGTTACGGCACCGAGCGCAGTGCGGTGATGTGGATGTCAGCGGAAACTGAAACTGAAACGAATTATTTAGCAGTACTGCTTTTTTGTGGTCGCGCTGAGGTAATCACGCCGATCAGTGCCGCTTTGAATTCGCGGTCTCGGCCCTAATTTTTCGGCGATCAATCTTCTCTGTCACATTTGTCATCTCCCGCCCCCTTGTCTTCAACCGCCAAACCCGAGCAATCCCTGAATTTCGCGTTGTTCTTTTTCGCGTACTACGGCTATATCGGCGTCTTCTCTCCTTACGCCAGTTTGTATTTCGCTGATCGTGGCGTTTCGGCTGTGCAGATTGGTGTGCTGATGTCGATGATGCAGGTCATGCGTATTTTTGGGCCGAATCTGTGGGGCTGGGTGGCCGATCACACGCGTCGTCGAGTGATGGTCTTGCGGGTGACATCAGCTGCCTCCGCGCTGGTTTTTTGCGGCATGTTTTGGGGTGAAACTTTTGCGTTTTTCTTTGTGCTGATGCTGGCACTGAATTTGTTCACCAGTGCGCAAGGCCCTTTGTCCGAGGCGCTGATGCTGTCATCCATGCGAGGCGATCTCACGCATTACGGGCGTCTGCGACTCTGGGGATCGGTCGGTTTTATTGTGACCGTGATCGCTGCCGGACAATTGTTGGACTGGCAGGGCATCGGTCTGATGCCATGGATTGCGCTGGTGTTGCTGGTTATGGTCGCAGCGGTCGCGCTCAATATGCGTGAAGAAGCGCCAATGTCTCGCTCAGAGAGCACGCCTTCGGTGCGTCAGTTGCTCAAGCAGCGGGAAGTCATTGCCTTTTTCGTCTCCACCTTTCTGATGATCGCGGCGCACGCATCCTTGTATGTCTATTACTCGCTGTATCTATCGCAGATAGGCTACAGCAAGACGGTGATCGGATTGATGTGGTCGCTGGGCGTGGTCGCCGAGATTTTATTTTTTTATTTTCAGGCACCGCTGTTTCGCCGGTTTGGCGTAGCTACGCTGATGCTGACCAGCTTGTTGATCGGTGTCGTGCGATTTTTGATGATTGGTTTTGGTGCTGAATCCGTGGCGATGCTGCTGATTGCCCAGATACTCCATGCGGCGACATTTGGCGTTCATCACTCTGCCTCGGTCGCTACACTGCAGCGCTGGTTCGCTGGACCGCTGCAGGCGCGCGGTCAGGCGCTGTTCATCAGTGTGTCTTATGGACTGGGTGGGTCGCTGGGTGGATTGCTGCTATCGGCTTGTTGGGATACATTTGGCGCTCGTCTTGTCTACATGATCGCTGCCTTATTCTGTTTTGCCGGCTGGATTGTCGCGGCACTCAGTTATCGCTGGCAAGAACCCTCTGGGAGAGTTCGTTGAAAAAAACAGTACGTGCACTGGTTGGCGTTGCGGCATTGACGTTCACGCTGGTGTCCTGCCAATCGGTTAAAACAACCAATGCGGGTTTGGTCGGTGTGGATCGCGAGCAGCGTATGGCCGTATCGGCCAAAGCCATCGAAGAAAGTGCGAACAAACAGTACGCACAGTTGATGGCGCAGGCCGATAAAAAGGGCAAGCGCAACAGCGATTCTGCGCAATACACGCGCGTGCGCGCGATCGCAGACAGGTTGATCTTGCAGGTTCCGACATTCCGGCAGGATGCGAGTCGATGGCAGTGGGAGTTCAACTTATTGACATCGCCCGAGGTCAATGCCTGGTGCATGCCGGGCGGCCAAATCGCTGTCTACACCGGCTTGATTGAAAAACTCAATATCACCGACGATGAGTTAGCCGCAGTGATAGGGCATGAAATTGCGCACGCACTGCGCGAGCATTCGCGCGAGCGCGCGTCCGAGCAGGTGGTCGCCAATGTGGGCATCACGATTCTCGCGACGGTCGCTGGTGTGGGTAGCATCGGGCAGCAGGGCATGGAATACGCTTACCAGGGCTTGCTCGGCTTGCCCAATTCCAGAGCACATGAGACCGAGGCTGACCGTATTGGTGTCGAATTAGCGGCGAGGGCGGGCTACGATCCCCGTGCTGCCATCTCCCTTTGGGAAAAAATGGGCGAGGTTGGCGGCAAGGAACCGCCCAAGTTCATGTCCACCCACCCCGCGCGCTCAGACCGTGTGCGTGATCTAACGGTGTACTCCGAGCGGGTCATGCCGCTCTACAAAGAGGCCCGCGCCCGTTAGTCAGGGTGATCGAGAGGTCCTTTTCGTCGCTGCAGCCGCCCTCGAGAGCCAGTGCCGAAACGGCTTTCCACCCCTTGGCTATGGCATAATCGCGGGCTGTTTTCCTCGATCAGGCGCGCCCTGCGCGCGATCCCGCCATGGCCCAAACTCTCTACGACAAACTCTGGCAGTCCCACGTGGTGCATACCGCCGAGGACGGCACGACCATTCTTTACATTGACCGGCATCTGGTACACGAAGTCACCAGTCCGCAGGCCTTCGAAGGCCTGAAGCTGGCAGGTCGCAAACCCTGGCGAATTGCGGCGAATCTTGCGGTCGCTGACCACAACGTACCCACCACGCACCGGGCAGAGGGCATTGCTGATCCGATATCGCGACTGCAGGTCGAAACGCTGGATGACAATGCGCGCGAATACGGCCTCACCTATTTCAATATGCGCGATAAGCGCCAAGGTATCGTTCATGTGATCGGACCGGAGCAGGGCGCAACGCTGCCCGGCATGACGGTGGTGTGCGGCGATTCACATACGTCTACCCATGGCGCGTTCGCTTGTCTTGCACACGGTATCGGTACCTCCGAAGTCGAGCATGTGCTTGCCACACAAACCCTGCTAGCCAAAAAATCAAAAGCCATGCTGGTACAGGTCGAAGGCCGCCTTGGTGCGGGTGTCACTGCTAAAGATATTGTTTTGGCTGTCATCGGCAAGATAGGCACAGCGGGCGGTACGGGCTACGCGATCGAGTTCGGGGGCTCGGCCATCCGCGCCTTGTCCATGGAAGGTCGCATGACTGTTTGCAATATGGCGATCGAAGCGGGTGCACGCGCCGGCATGATCGCCGTTGATGACACCACGATCAACTACGTCAAGGGCAGACCATTTTCGCCCGTGGGCCCGCACTGGGAGCAGGCAGTCACTTACTGGCGCACGTTGCATTCCGATCCGGATGCAAAATTTGATGCAGTCGTCATGATTGATGCGGCAGATATTCGTCCTCAAGTGACTTGGGGTACATCACCAGAGATGGTGGTCGCCGTGGATGATCGCGTGCCCGACCCCGACAAAGAAAAAGATCCCGTCAAGCGCGATGCGATCGAGAAGGCGCTGGTCTACATGGGTCTCAAGCCCAATACCGCCATCAATGATATTCGCATCGACAAGGTATTTATTGGTTCTTGCACGAACTCGCGGATTGAAGATTTGCGTGCTGCTGCTGCCGTCGTGCGCGGTAAATTCCGCGCGTCGAATGTGAAGCTCGCGATGGTGGTGCCAGGCTCGGGTCTCGTCAAGGAGCAAGCCGAGCGCGAGGGATTAGACAAAATCTTTCGTGATGCAGGTTTTGAATGGCGCGAACCCGGTTGCTCGATGTGCTTGGCGATGAATGCCGATCGTCTTGAGCCCGGTGAACGATGCGCCTCTACGTCCAATCGAAATTTCGAGGGACGCCAGGGCGCGGGTGGAAGAACGCATCTGGTCAGC